>JAIXZF010000096.1 GCA_027489835.1 Hyphomicrobiales bacterium | reverse complement strand
TCACCGACGGCGTCGTGCGCGACCTCGCCGGCGTGCTGAGCACCGGCCTGCCCGTCTGGTGCCAGGGCGCGGCGGCGCCGGCCTCGGTGGCCGGGCTCACCTTCGTGAACTGGCAGGAGCCCATCGGTTGCGGCGGCGTCGCGGTGTTTCCCAATGACGTGGTCGTGGTGGACGATGACGGCGCCGTGCTGATCCCGCAGTCGATGCTCGACGACGTGATGAAGCTCGCGCCCGAGCAGGAGCGCATGGAAGCCTGGATCATGGAGGAGGTCGGGCGCGGCGTCCCATTGCCGGGCCTTTACCCCATGAATGCCGAAACCAAGGCCCGCTACGAAGCCTCGAAAGGCTGAAACGATGACCAGCTACGTTCTTCCGCCTGCCCCCGTCAGCGCCGTTCCCGTTGTCGGGGGCGGGCTCTTTCCCGTGCGCCGCATCTTCTGCGTCGGCCGCAACTACGCCGAGCATGTGCGCGAGATGGGCGGCGATCCGACCCGGGAGGAGCCGTTCTTCTTCACCAAGCCCGCCGACGCCATCGTGACGGGCGGCGCCGACGCGCCCTACCCGCCCGGCACCTCGGACCTTCACCACGAGATGGAGCTGGTCGTGGCGATCGGCAAAGGCGGCGTCGACATCGCGGAAGCGAATGCGCTGAACCATGTCTTCGGCTACGCGGCCGGGCTCGACATGACGCGGCGCGACCTTCAAGCCGCGGCCAAGAAGGCTGGCCGCCCCTGGGACATGGCGAAGGGCTTCGATGCGTCGGCCCCGATCGGCGAGATCGTCCAGGTCGCCACGAGCGGGCACCCGGCTTCAGGGGTGATCGAGCTCAGGGTCAACGGCCAGGCGCGGCAATCCTCGGACCTTGCCAAGATGATCTGGAACATTCCCGAGACGATCGCCTACCTCTCCGGCCTCGTCAGGCTGGAGGCCGGAGACCTGATCATGACCGGCACGCCCGAAGGCGTTGCGGCCGTGGTCAAGGGCGATGTGCTGGAGGGCACGATCGCGGGCGTCGGCAGCGTCAGGACGCGGATCGTCTGATCCGTCAGAGCCTGGCGCGCGCATCGTGGCGCGCCAGCCGCCCGAGCAGGTAATCCACCTCGCTGCGCGCGAGGGGAGACAGGCCGGCTGCGGGCTTGCGCTGGGCCTCGTGCGCGATGAGGCCGCGGCGCATCAGCACGTATTTGCGCACGGCGAGGCCCACGCCGGGCTGCTGTTCATAGCGCAGCAGAGGCAGGTGGACGTCGAAGATGTCATGCGCCGCGTCGCGCTTGCCGGCCTTGATGAGCCGCACGACGTCCTGAAGCAGCTCGGGAAAGGCGTAGCCGGTGTTCGAGCCGTCGGCGCCGCGCTCCATCTCGAAGTCGAGGAAGAGCCCGCCATTGGCGACCATGATCGAAAGCGGCTTGAGGGAGCCCTCCTTCTGGAAGCCGCGCAGCGCGCTGATTTTCTCGAGGCCGGGCCAATCCTCGGCTTTGAGCATGACGCAGGAGGGATGCGCCATGGCGATGCGGCGGATGACGCCCGCGGTCATGATCACGCTGGTGATCAGCGGGTAATCCTGAATGACGAAGGGCACGTCGGGCCCGATGGCGTCGACGGCCTGCGCGTAGTAGCCGACGATTTGATCGTCGGTGCGCAGCGTGTTCGGCGGCGCGATCATGACGCCGGCCGCGCCGGCTTCCATCGCCTCGCGCGCCAGAGAGCGCATCGCCGCGAAGCCCGGCGCGGAGACGCCGACGATGACGGGACGACCCTGCATGAGCGCGACCGAGCGCTTCACCAGGGCAAGCGATTCGGCGGGCTCCAGCTTTGGGGCCTCGCCCATCATGCCGAGCACGGTCAGCCCGTCCGACCCGATCCCTGCGTAATGCCCATACAGCCTGTCGACGCTGGCCCAGTCGATCTCGCCGTTGGGCAAGAAGGGCGTGGGCGCGATCGGGAAGACGCCGCTGGCTTCGGAAGTGAGGGTCATGGGAGGGGCCGGGCGGGAGGAAGGCGGGCTCTGTTCTTAAGCGCAAAGCGCATTGTGGCAAAGCCCGCCGGGCGCGCCCCGCCATGCGGGGCAAGCGCGGCGCGCGGTCAGGCCGCGGCGGCGATGACCCGGTTGCGACCCTCGCCCTTGGCCTTGTAGAGCGCCTCGTCCGCGCGCTTCATCATCTGGGCGGGGCTCTGGTCCCCGGCGCGCCGACTGGCGACGCCGATCGAGACAGTGACCGAGATTTGCGCCGTTCCGCCCCGGATGCCGAAAGGCTCGGACTGGACATGGTGGCGGATGCGCTCCGCAACAGCCGCCGCCGAGCCAAGGCTCGTTTCCGGCAGCACGACGACAATCTCCTCGCCGCCCATGCGCGCGACGACATCGACGATCCGAGTGGCATCCTTCACGCGGCGGGCGAATTCCCTGAGCACCTCGTCGCCGGCATCATGGCCATAGGTGTCGTTGACCAGCTTGAACTTGTCGATGTCCAGCATCAGCACGGCCAGATCGCGTGCGCGCATGGCAGATTCGTCGAACAGGCCCGAGAAATGCGTCTCGAGGTAGCGCCGGTTGTGCAGGCCGGTGAGCTGGTCGGTGACGGCCATCTCGATCGAGCTCTGCACGCCGTCGCGCAGCCTGTCGGCGTAGCGCTTGCGCTTCACCTGCGTCTTGACGCGGGCGAGCAGCTCATTGCGGTCCACTGGACGGACCAGGAAGTCATGAACGCCGAGCTCGAGGCCGCGCAGGATTCGCATGCGGTCCTCGCCCTCCCCCACCATGAGCACGGCGGAGTTGCGGGTGCGCTCCAGCGAGCGCAGCTGCGTGCACAGGCGCAGCCCGTCGAACCCCTGCAGGTCCAGCGAGACGATGATGAGCTCGTGGGCCGATTCGGCGGCGCGGATCAGCGCGCGCTGCGGATCGCTTTCGAGCTCGACCTTGTGGACCTTCTCGAGCGCGCCCCTGATGCGATCCGAGGAGCTTGGCCGGTCGTCCACGATGAGGATCGAGGCCCGCTCACCGTTGTCGCTGGCGGCGGCGGCGATGGGATCGGCGATGCCGAGATCGCGCGAGGCGAGCGCGCGGTTGCGCAGCTCGTCAGTCATCGCCTTGAGGCGCGCGAGGCTGCGGACGCGCGCGAACAGCGCCGTGTCGTCGATGGGCTTCGTGAGGAAATCATCGGCCCCGGCATCGAGGCCCTTCAGCCGGTCGCTGGGCTGGTCCAGCGCCGTCACGATCACCACCGGGATGTGGGAGGTATGGCCGGACGCCTTGAGGCGGCGGCAGACCTCGAAGCCGTCCATGCCCGGCATCATGACGTCGAGCAGCACGATGTCGGCCGCGCCGCTCGCGCAGATGCGGAGCGCGTCCGGCCCGTTCGATGCGGTCAGAACGTCGAAATACTCGGCTGAAAGCTTGGCTTCCAGCAGCTTCACATTGGGAAGGATGTCGTCGACGACGAGAACACGTGCGCTCAACCTGGAAACTCCTCGCTCACGCCGGACCGAGATATGCGCGGACGGTCTCGAGAAACTTCGCGACCGAGATGGGCTTGGAGAGGTAGGCTTCGCAGCCGCCGTTCAGCATCCGCTCCTCGTCGCCCTTCATGGCGAAGGCCGTGACGGCGATCACCGGGATGGAGCTGATGCTGTCGTCTTCCTTGATCCAGCGCGTGACGTCGAGGCCCGAGACCTCCGGCAGCTGGATGTCCATGAGAATCAGGTCCGGCTTGTACTGACGAGTCATCTCGAGAGCTTCGATGCCGTCGGAAGTCTTCAACGTCTCATAGCCATGCGCTTCCAACAGATCATTGAAAAGCTTCATGTTGAGCGCATTGTCTTCCACGATGAGCACTGTCTTCGCCATAACCCCATCCTGCCGCTGGCAGCTTGTAACCGCCCCAACCCACGGCGTAACGTCCAGCACCGTACGCGAGACATGTTTAAGAAACGCAAACTCAGACGCCGAGATTTCGAACCATGGCCACTCCCCGCATCGTCACGGCCGCCGAGGCCGAAGGCATCGCCATCCGGGCGCTCGGCTTCCTCGCGTCCGATCCGGAGCGGCTCGGGCGCTTCCTGTCCGTGACCGGGCTCGGACCGGAGAACCTGCGCTCGGCCGCCAGCGAGCCGCACTTCCTCGGCAGCGTTCTTGAATACGTGGCGGGCGACGAGAGCCTTCTCCTGGCCTTTGCCGAGGCAGCGTCGATCACGCCGGAAACGCTGGCGCGGGCGCTCCGGGCAAACGGAAGCGCCAGCGGCGAGTTTGCATGATTCGGTCGCTCTGCCGCGACTGCCTCGTGGACGCAGGCGGCGCCGAGGCCCGCCGCTGCCAGGCCTGCGGCAGCCCGAGGCTGATCCGGCACCCCGAAAGGGACCAGCTCACGATCGCGCATGTCGACTGCGACGCTTTCTACGCGGCGGTCGAGAAACGGGACAGGCCGGAGCTTTCCGACAAGCCGGTGCTGATCGGCGGAGGCAAACGAGGCGTCGTCTCGACCTGCTGCTATGTCGCGCGCACCTATGGCGTGCGCTCCGCGATGCCGATGTTCAAGGCGCTCCAAGCCTGTCCGGACGCGGTCGTGATCAAGCCCGACATGGCCAAGTATGTGCGCGTCGGGCGCGATGTGCGGGCCCTGATGCTGGAGCTGACGCCGCTGGTCGAGCCGATCTCGATCGACGAGGCCTTCCTCGACCTCACCGGCACCGAAAGGCTGCACAGGGCGAGCGCGGCGATCGTGCTGGCGCGTTTCGCGCAGAGGGTCGAGCGCGAGATCGGGATCACCGTCTCGGTCGGGCTCTCCTACGCCAAGTTCCTCGCCAAGATCGCGTCGGACCTCGACAAGCCCCGGGGCTTCTCGATCCTCGGGCGCGGCGAGGCCGTGGCCTTCCTCGCGGGACGGCCCGTCGGGTTGCTGCCCGGCGTCGGCGGCGCCGCTGCCGCGCGGCTTGCCGAGCTCGGCGTCAGGACCATCGGCGATCTGTCGTCCCAGCCGCCCGAGCGTCTGTTCGCGGCGCTGGGCCGGGAAGGCGCCCGGCTCGCGAGGCTCAGCCAGGGCATCGACGAGCGGCGCATCAGCCCCGAGCGCGAGACCAAGAGCGTCTCCTCGGAAACGACCTTCGACACGGACATCGCAGGCCATGCCGAGCTCGAGCCCGTCCTGTGGCGTATGTGCGAGAAGACGGCGGCGCGGCTGCGCAAGGCCGATCTGGCCGGACGGACGGTCGTGCTGAAGCTCAAGACTGCCGATTTCAGGCTCCTGACGCGGTCGCGGCAGCTGAACGAGCCGACGCAGCTCGCCAAACGGCTCTACGACGAGGCGCGCGCGATGCTGGGCGCGGAGCCGGCCTCGCAGCGCTACAGGCTGCTGGGCGTCTGCGTGTCCGACCTGTCAGAGGGCGCGGACGCCGACCATGGCGACCTCGCCGACCCCAGCGCGCCGCGCGTGGCCGCGGTGGAGCGCGCCATCGAAAAGCTCCGCGACCGCTTCGGAGGAACGGCCGTGATCAAGGGCGTCGGCCTCGGCCGCGAGGGCGCTACTTCCCGCAAGCGCCCGGGGCCATGACATCAAGCTTGACCAGTTCGCCCGTCATCCGGAAATCGCGGTAATCGAGCACGAGCGCCCGCGTGATGCCGTTCTCGAACAGGTCGAACGAGATCGAGTAGGAGGGCGACACCTCGCCCGAGCCGAGCTTGAAGTAGCTGATCGACACCGGCCAGCGCGCCAGCGCCTCGAGCTCCGGCTTGCGGACGGCCTCCTCGAGCTGTGCGAGCGGGCCGGGCGCGGTCCTGCGGCCAATGACAGCGAAGGTATCGTAGACCTGCTTGCCGTCATCCGAGCCGTCATAGACCTTGACGTTCAGGGTCGTTTCGCCGCGCCGGGCGGCCTGGACCACGCGCTTGAGATGCTCGCTGGGAAAGATCACCTCGCCGCCGAACTCGAAGCGGTCGCGACGGGGCTGCGCAAGCTGCACGCGGTAGCCTTCGGGCCGCTTCTCGGCTGCGCCATCCACCCGATCGTCGAGGCGGCCGCCAACGACGCTCTGGGTCTTGAACCGGAAGAGCTTGGCGTCGCCATCCTCGAAGTTCGTGGTTCGCACGTCGATCTGGCGGCTGCCCGTCTCGGCGCTGTCGATCACCGTGACCTGCCTGAAGGAAAGCGCGTAGCCCTCGCAGGCATCGCCGGTGAAGTCGAAGGCGATGCGGCCCGTGGCTGCGTCGACGCTGCGCGAGGTCCGAGCCGTGTCCAGCTTGAGGTCGTAGACGGCGCGGTGCGGCGCAAGCACGACGCGCTCCTGCGCGGCGGCAGGCGCGGCCGCAGCCAGCGCGGCTCCCGTCAACAACAAGGCGCTCAAGGTTCGCAGCGTCATGCACTCGTTCTCCGGCGATCCAGTGGCGCAGCCTAGGCGGCGACGGCCATATGGGCAATGCGCCCCTTGCCCATTTGCTTTCGGCTTGCGCGCCCCGCAACCTCATGCGACCCCAGACCGCATCGCAATCCCAGGTGAGAACCATGAGCTCCGTCGAAGACCGCCTTGCCCGCATGGGCATCACCCTGCCCTCGCCCGCCGCGCCCGCCGCCAACTACGTGCCGGCGGTGCGGACGGGCAATCTGCTGATGATCTCCGGCCAGCTCTGCTTCGGGCCCGACGGAAAGCTCGCTCCGGAGCACAAGGGCAAGCTTGGCGCGACCGTTTCGATGGAGGACGGCAAGGCGGCGGCCCGGCTCTGCGCGATCAACGTGCTGGCGCAGGTCAAGGCGGCCATCGGCGATCTCGACAAGGTCGTCCGCTGCGTGCGCCTCGGCGGCTTCATCAACGCGATGCCGGACTACGAGCCGCTGGCGCAGGTCATGAACGGCGCTTCGGATTTGATGGTCGAGGCGCTCGGCGAGAAGGGCAGACACGCGCGCAGCACCGTCGGCGTGATCGTGCCGCTCTCGGCTGCGGTCGAGGTCGAGGCGCTGTTCGAGATCGCGCCATGAAGGCGCCGGACTGGATGACCGCGCAACCGATCGCCCATCGCGGGCTGCACGATGCGGCGAAGGGAGTCATCGAGAACACGCCGGGCGCGGCGAAGGCCGCCGTAGCGGCGGGGTTCGGCATCGAATGCGACGTGCAGATGACAGCCGACGGCGAGGCCGTGGTCTTCCACGACTTCACGCTCGACCGGCTGACCGTGGCGAGCGGCCGCGTCGATGCGCTGACCGCGGCTCAACTGGGCGAGGTTGCGATGCGCGGCACGCCGGACCGCATCATGACGCTTAAGGCTTTCATCGGCGTAGTTGGCGGCCGGGTGCCGCTTGTGGTCGAAGTGAAGAGCCGCTTCGACGGCGACATGCGGCTGACGCGCCGGGTTGCCGAGATCGTGAACGCCAGCCCGGCGCCGATCGTGCTGAAATCCTTCGATCCGCGCATCGTCGCGGAACTCGCGAGGCTGACGCCCGGCCATGCGCGGGGAATTGTGGCGATGCTGGACTACAGCTACCCCGACTACGAAACCTGCACGGCGGACGAGAAGCGCGACATGGCCAACCTCTTGCACTTCCATGTCAGCCGGCCCGACTTCCTCTCCTGGCGCGTGAGAGACCTTCCAAGCGCCGCCCCTTACCTGTGCCGCACGGCGCTGGGATTGCCGGTCATGAGCTGGACGGTGCGCACCGCCGAGGACCGGGCGCTCGCCGCGGCGCATGCAGACCAGATGGTGTTCGAGGGCTTCGTGCCCTGAGGGCCGGAGCTTGCCGATGACCACGATCCCGCACGGCCGCATCACCATCAGGACCGCGCTGTCGATCGCCGAGATCGACGCCGCTGGCTGGGATGCGTGCAGCCAATGGGCTGGGCCTGACGAGGCCGAGGGCGTCGATGCCGACAATCCCTTCACCCGGCACGCCTTTCTCCTGGCGCTTGAGCAATCCGGCTCGGTCGGCGCGCGGACGGGCTGGACGAGCGCGCACATCGTCGCCGAGGACGCGGCCGGGCAGATCGTGGGGGTCGCGCCGTGCTATCTCAAGGCCCACAGCCAGGGCGAGTACGTCTTCGACCATAGCTGGGCCGATGCCTACCAGCGCGCCGGAGGGCGCTACTATCCCAAGCTTCAGGTCACGGCGCCGTTCACGCCAGCGACGGGACGGCGGCTGATGGCGGCACGCGGGGAGCGCGCGCTCGAGGTCGAGCAGGCGCTGGCCGGCGGCATCCTGGCGTTGCGCGACCAGATGAACGCCTCATCCGCCCATGTCACCTTCCAGACCGAGCCGGAATGGTCCCGCATGGAGGCATCAGACTGGCTGCCTCGCCTCGACGTCCAGTATCACTGGTTCAACCGCGGCTATGGCAGCTACGAGGACTTCCTCGGCACTCTCGCCTCGCGCAAGCGCAAGGGCCTGCGGCGCGAACGGCGCGAGGCGCTGGAGGCGGGCATCTCGATCGACAGGCTGACCGGTGCCGACCTGACGGAAGCGGTCTGGGACGATTTCTTCCGCTTCTACATGGATACCGGATCCCGCAAATGGGGCCGTCCCTACCTGACGCGGGAATTCTTCTCGCTGGTCGGCCGTGGCATGGCCGACCGAATCGTGCTGGTGATGGCCAGGCGAGCCGGGCGCTACATCGCCGGCGCGATCAACTTCGTCGGGGCCAACGCGATCTACGGGCGGCATTGGGGCTGCGTCGAAGACCACCCGTTCCTGCATTTCGAGGTCTGCTACCATCAGGCGATCGACCATGCGATCGCGCTCGGGCTCGCGCGGGTCGAGGCTGGCGCGCAGGGCGACCACAAGCTGGCGCGCGGCTACGAGCCCGTGCTGACCCGCTCACGCCATGCCATCGGCCATCCAGGCCTCCGGCGCGCGGTGGCGGAGTTCCTCGTGCACGAGCGCGCCGAGGTGATGCGCCTGCGCGACGCCATGCGCGACGACCTGCCCTTCGCCGCGACCAGCCCCGTCATGCGCGAGATCGAGGGCGCCTGAGACGGCGCCCCGCCTCTTGACGACGGCCCGCCGCGTGGCCGTTATGCCGGCTCCACCGATGCGGAACGCTGCCATGACGCCTTACGACCCCGACAACGTGTTCGCGAAGATCCTGCGCGGCGACTTGCCTTGCCACAAGGTCCATGAGGACGCCGACTGCCTCGCCTTCATGGACATCATGCCCCGCGCGCCAGGCCATACGCTGGTGATTCCGAAGGCGCCGGCACGGACCATCCTCGACATCGTGCCGGCCTCGCTGACGAGCCTCGCGCTGGCAGTCCAGCGGGTCGCGAAGGGCGTGAAGGCGGGCATGAAGGCTGACGGGCTGACCATCCAGCAGTTCAACGAACCCGCCGGCGGTCAGGTGGTGTTCCACATCCACTTCCACATCATTCCGCGCTGGAACGGGCAGCCGCTCGGCCCCCATGCGTCCCAGATGGCGCCTGGCGATCAGCTGGCGGCGCATGCGGCGTCGATCCGCGCCGCCCTCGGCTGAGGCCTCAGACGAAGGCGAAGCCGGCGACAATCAGGGCGGCTTCCCCCGCCACGAGGCCGGTCAGCACCGAACGGCGCCTGAGCCAGAAGACGGCGAAGCCGACAAGGAGGGCCCCGGCCCGGCCCCAGAGCGGAATGACGGCGAGCGCGCCCGAGGGAGCCAGCAGCAGCTTCGCGACGACGCCCGCGACGAGGGCTGCGGCGACGAGGCGGACCCAGAGCATGATCTCCGAGCTTTCATCGAGGTTGCGGCCGGCGACGACGCCCGCGAAGCGCCAGATTTCGGTCGGCAGGAAGCCGATGAGGATGACCACCAGATAGGGCCAGAGGCCGCCGGTCGCATGCTCGAGCGCAGCCAGCATCAGGCCCTCCGGCGCAGGCGGTGAATGGCGTAGGCGATGGTTCCGCCCACGAGCCCGACGGCCAGCAGGTCGAAATCGCCACCGACCAGCCGCGTCGACAGTGGCGCCAGCGCAAAGCCGAGCCCAAGCGCGCACCAGTCGGCCAGCGTGCGCGAGCCTGCGGCGAGGGACAGGGTGAAAAAGAGGGGCGTGGTGAAGAGCAGCGCCGCCGCAAGGGCTGCCGGCAGAGCCCCAATCAGATAGTAGCCCGCTCCGGTGGCGAAGGCGGCGGCCGCCATCACGACCGAGGCGAAGCCAATGAAAAACGGATAGCGCTCAGCAACCGGCATGCCGGGCAGCAGCCTGCGCCCTTCCGTCCATGATGTCACGGCCACGAAGTGCGCGCCGATCAGGAGGCGGCCGGTGCCGATTCCCGGCCCGCGCAGCAGCGGCAGGATCGACACAACCATCGGCAGGAAGCGGATGGACGAAAGCGAGACCGCCACGGCGACGGCGGGCAGCGAGGCGCCCGCCGCGATCGAGCCGAACAGCAGGACCTGTGCCGGGCCGGCCCAGACGAGGATGGTCGACAGCACGCCGGCCAGCATCGGATAGCCGATGTCGCGCGTCAGCCCTCCCACCCCGATGAGGGATGCCATCAGCACGATCGATGGCAGGCCCGCCGCGGCGTGGGCGCCCTTGAGGAAAGCGGATCGGGACGAGGTTTCGGCGGGCGTGCTCACGGCTCAGGTCTAGCGGCTCGCGCCGCCGGCCGCCTGCCCCGCAGCCGCATGGCCCTCATGCGCAGGTGCCAAGCCTGCGCAGCGGCTCACAGCTTGCCGGTGGCGACGCGGAAGAGCTCGACGGCAAGATCCTGCGCTTCCTTGGGGATGCCGCCGACGGCCTGCACGCCGAGATAGCCCAGATAGAGGATGGCGGGCACGAGGATCCAGCCCATCACCTCTTCGAACACCTTACGGCGGCGCCGACGCCGGTCGCGTTTCTCGCCCCAGCTCAGCTTCTGCTTCGCCGGCGGAGCCACTGGCCCTTCGCCGGCCGCTTCCTTGCTCACGATGCCGCGTCCCCCGTGCCTCAGCCCTTGTTCAGCGGGACCTTCGGCACGGTCCGGATGCCGCCGCCGCGTGGTTTGTCAGGGTCCGAGGGCGGAGGCAAGAGCTTTGCGGCCGCGCCCTTCGCCGTGGCCTTGCGGGCCGGCTTGGAGCGGGCGCGCGGAGCCTTGGCGCGGCTTCTGGCCGCCTCGCGGACATCCTTCTCGGGCTTGGGCGTGATCGGGCCCTCGGGAAACTCGAACCCGAGCACCTTGAGGCCAGTCGTCTCGGACGCCACGACGACGACGCGGACGGCGCCGCCATTCTTGAGGCGGCCGAACAGCACCTCGTCCGCCAGCGGCGTCTTGATGGTCTGCTGGATCAGGCGGCCCATGGGACGTGCGCCCATCTGCTCGTCATAACCGTTGTCGGCCAGCCATTCGCGAGCTTCGTCCGTCAGTTCGATGGTGACGGCGCGGTCGGCGAGCTGGGCCTCGAGCTGGGCGATGAACTTGTCGACCACCTGGCGGATGACGGCGCGCGGCAGATGCCCGAAGGAGATGACCGCATCCAGACGGTTGCGGAACTCCGGCGCGAACATGCGGCTGATGGCCTCCATGTCGTCACCCTCGCGCTTAGTGCGGGTGAAGCCATAGGCCGGGCGGGCCAGGTCGGCCGCGCCGGCATTCGAGGTCATGATCAGGATGACGTTCCTGAAATCGACCTGCTTGCCGTTGTGGTCGGTCAGCTTGCCGTGATCCATGATCTGCAGAAGGATGTTGAACAGATCCGGATGCGCCTTCTCGATCTCGTCGAGCAGCAGCACGCAATACGGGTGCTGGTCCACGCCATCGGTCAGCAGGCCGCCCTGGTCGAAGCCGACATAGCCGGGAGGCGCGCCGATCAGGCGGCTGACCGTGTGGCGCTCCATGTATTCCGACATGTCGAAGCGGATCATCTCGACGCCCAGCACCTTGGCGAGCTGCTTGGCGACCTCGGTCTTGCCCACGCCGGTGGGGCCCGCGAACAGGTAGCAGCCGATGGGCTTTTCGGGCTCGCGCAGGCCGGCGCGCGCCAGCTTGATCGAGGCCGAGAGCGATGTGATGGCCGATTCCTGCCCATAGACGACGCGGCGCAGCGTCGTCTCCATGTGCTCCAGCACCTCCGCGTCGTTCTTGGACACGGTCTTGGGCGGGATGCGCGCCATGGTCGAGATGGTGGTCTCGATCTCCTTGACGCCGATCGTCTTCTTGCGGCGGCTTTCGGGCAGCAGCATCTGCGAGGCGCCGGTCTCGTCGATCACGTCGATCGCCTTGTCCGGCAGCTTGCGGTCGTTGATGTAGCGCGCCGACAACTCGACCGCCGCCTTGATGGCGTCGCCGGTGTAGCGGAGCTTGTGGAACTCCTCGAAATAGGGCTTGAGCCCCTTCAGGATCTCGATGGCGTCCGGCACCGACGGCTCGTTGACGTCGATCTTCTGGAAGCGGCGCACCAGCGCGCGGTCCTTCTCGAAGTACTGACGGTACTCCTTGTAGGTGGTCGAGCCAATGCAGCGCAGCGTGCCGCCGGCCAGCGCCGGCTTGAGCAGGTTCGACGCATCCATAGCGCCGCCGGACGTGGCGCCGGCTCCGATCACGGTGTGGATCTCATCGATGAACATGATGGCCTTGGGATGGGCCTCGATCTCCTTGATGACCTGCTTCAGCCGCTCCTCGAAATCGCCCCGGTAGCGGGTGCCGGCGAGCAGCGTGCCCATGTCGAGGGAGAACACCGTCGCGTCCTCAAGCACCTCGGGCACCTCGCCCATGATGATCTTGCGGGCGAGGCCCTCGGCGATGGCGGTCTTGCCGACGCCGGGATCGCCCACCAGCAGAGGGTTGTTCTTCTGGCGGCGGCAGAGCACCTGGATGGTGCGCTGCACCTCCTGCTCGCGGCCGATCAGCGGATCGATGCGGCCGTCGCGCGCCTTGAGGTTGAGGTTGACGCAGTAGCTCTCGAGCGCGCCTTCCTTCTTCTTCTTCTTGTCCTCGTTGTCCGTGCTCTGCTCCTCGCGCTTCTCTCGGCCTTCGTTCTCTTCATCGGCGCCCCTGACGGGGCGAGGCTCGGACGCGCCGGGGCGCTTGGCGATGCCGTGACTGATGTAGTTGACCGCGTCGTAGCGGGTCATGTCCTGCTCTTGCAGGAAGTAGGCCGCGTGGCTCTCGCGCTCGGCGAAGATCGCGACGAGCACGTTGGCGCCGGTCACCTCCTCGCGGCCCGAGGACTGCACATGGATCACCGCGCGCTGGATCACGCGCTGGAAGCCGGCGGTCGGCTTGGCGTCGTCGCGGCCGTCATGGATGAGGTTGGCGAGCTCGTTCTCTACATATTCGACGAGGTTGCGCTTCAGCAGCTCGAGGTCGACGCTGCAAGCCCGCATCACGGCGGCGGCGTCCTGGTCGTCGACGAGGGCCAGCAACAGGTGCTCGAGCGTGGCGTATTCGTGGCGCCGTTCGTTGGCCAGCGCCAAGGCCCGGTGAAGAGCCTGTTCCAGGCTGCGCGAAAAACTCGGCATGCGGCTCTCCTAGTTCTTTTCCATGACGCATTGCAGCGGATGTTGGTGCTTGCGCGCGAAGTCCATCACGTTCGTGACCTTGGTCTCCGCGACCTCGTAGGTGAACACGCCGCACTCGCCCACGCCGTTGTGGTGGACATGCAGCATGATCTGAGTCGCCTCTTCCTTGGTCTTGTTAAAGAAGCGCTCGAGCACATGGATGACGAACTCCATGGGCGTGTAATCGTCGTTGAGAAGCAGCACGCGGTAGAGGTTGGGCTTCTTGGTGCGCGTCTTGGTCCGCGTGATGACCGCCGTGCCCGACCCACTGCCGTTCCCGCCGCCATCCTTCGGCTCGCGCGGGGGTTTGGCCATCGACGCCGGAGCGCGGCCAAGGCCCTTCATCGTCCGCTTCGGATCGCCGGCGTCTTCGATCATCAGTCTCTTGCAGCCATCTGCTTCGAACACCCGTCCCGCCCATTTCCGAATGTATAACCCCGACCGGGTCTTCGCCAGTGCGGTGAACAGCGTAGCGCGATCACATTCGATGTTCATGCGATGCGGCCGCGCGGCGAGCGCCGCATTTGGGCATGCCAACCGGCCGCCGCAAGCCCACGGGGCCTTCAAAAGCAAAAACCCGGCCATGAAGGCCGGGTTTCGATTCGCTGCATCGCTGCGGACAGGGAGCCGTCAGGCCCCCGCCCGGCAAGGCTTCACTTGACGGCCGGGGTGGCCTTGGCGATCACGGCCTCGAAGGGCTTGAACGCGTCCTTGGCGATGGCGGTGTAGAGCTCGCCCATCTTGGTGGCCTGGGCGACGAACGCCTCGTAGGCGGACTTGGCGTAGTCGGCCTGGATCTCGAAGGCCTTGTCGATCGTCTTCACGGCGACGAGCTTCTCGACGACGGCAGTGCCCTGCTCGAACGACTTCTTGGTGAAGTCGGACGACTCGACGGCGATCGTCTGCATGCCCTTGGAGGCCGCGCCGAAAGACTTGAGGGCGGCGTCGACGTTTTCCTTGCCGACCTTCTGGATGGCTTCGAACTGCTGCATCATGACATTCCCCACGGCCGTGCGGCCGCCTCTGAGTGCTGGGGCATTGCCCCGGTTGCGCTGTTCAGGCTGCGATGCTGCACCGCAATCTGATGAACCGAATATTGTGCATTGCAATACGACTGTCAAGCCTCATGTTGCATTGCACCATAGTCGCGTCCCTGTCCGTTTCGGCATCGGCTTAACCGACGGGTAACCTCACCTGGCTAAGCTCCGGTTGTGTGTCCAAAGCGCCACGTCATGGCGTCAGGACCGTTCGTAGCGTTGCTTTCGGTAGGTCGCGTTCATGTCGCATTGCGTTGTCACGATCCGCGGGCGTTTGCCTGCTTTCCTCGGTGCGGCGCTCATCGCCGTGGCCACCCTGGCGGCAGCCGCCTCCCCTGCCGAGGCCGCCCGCAAGAAGCGCCCCGGCGGCGGCTACAACCCGCCCTACGCGGCAATGGTGGTGGACGCCAAGACCGGCCGCACCCTGCACGCCGTCAACGAGAACGCCCTGCGCCATCCGGCCTCGATCACCAAGGTCATGACGCTCTACATGCTGTTCGAGCAGATGGAGCGCGGGCGCTACCGCATGGATTCCCCGCTCCGCGTCTCCGCCTACGCGGCATCCCGCCCGCCGTCCAAGATCGGCGTCAAGGCCGGGGAGACGATCGAGGTCGAGGACGCCATCAAGGCGCTCGTCACGAAGTCCGCCAACGACGTGGCGGTCGTGGTCGCCGAGAACCTCGCCGGCGACGAGGACAGCTTCGCCGAACAGATGACACGCCGAGCCCGCCAGCTCGGCATGTCGCGCACCACCTTCCGCAACGCTTCCGGCCTGCCCGATGTCGAGCAGGTGACCACGGCTCGCGACCTCACCATCCTGGCCCGGGCGGTGCAGGAGCGCTTCCCGCGCTACTACCCGATGTTCCAGACCCGCAGCTTCGAATATGCCGGCCGCGCTCACCGCAACCACAACAAGCTGCTCGGCCGCGTCGAGGGCGTGGACGGCATCAAGACCGGCTACACACGGATGTCCGGCTTCAACCTGATGACGAACGCCAAGGCCGATGGCCGGCACATCGTGTCGGTCGTGCTCGGCGGCCGCTCGGGCCGCGCCCGCGACGCCATCATGGCCGACCTGGTGATGGCCAACCTGCCGCGCGCCTCGTCCGGTCCGCGCACGACGCTGGTCGCGCAGCTGCCCGACAGCGAGGCCGAGGCGCCGCGCGCCGAAGCCCGCCAGCCCGAGGCCCGACCCGTCGAGCCGAAGTTGCCGGAGCGCGCCCGCGTCGCGCCAGCTCCCGAGCCCGTGCGGCCCGCCCGCGAGATCGCCGAGGCGCCCGCGCCTGCCGCGATCCGGCCCGCCGCGCGCCCGATCGACCTCGCCGCCTCGCGGCCCATCGCCGCTTCCGCCGCCGCGCAAACCTCGGCCCAGGCCTTCGCGGCGCCCACGCCGACCTCGACATCGGCCCGCGCCATGCGCTGGGCAGCCGGGGCCCCGGTCGCCGGCGCCAGCGAAATCCGCCCGCCCGCCACCATCGCCCGCGCCGACGCTCCGAAGATCATCGTCGAGCCGGCCCAGCGCACCGCCAGCCTCTCGCCCCAGCCCGCCGCGGCCGCGCCCCAGCCCGCGCCACGCCCGGTGGCCGCTGTCGCCGCGCCCGCTCCCGCCCCGAGGGTCGACGCGCCGCGTCCGCCCGCCAACGTCCAGTACACCTCGTCCATCGCCAAATCGGCCGAGAAGCCAGAGCCCAGGATCGAGGCCGCTTCGGTGCAGGGCTGGGTGATCCAGCTCGGCGCGACGGATGACGAGGGCAAGGCCAAGGGCATACTCTCCGACGCCCGCGCCAAGTCGCGCGCGCTGGCCGACGCCAAGGGCTTCACCCAGCCCGTCGAGAAGGGCGGCGCCAAGCTGTTCCGCGCCCGCTTCGCCGGCTTCGACGATCAGTCGGACGCCAACAATGCCTGCCGCGAACTCAAGCGCAGCGGCTTCTCCTGCTTCGCCACCCGCGGCTGAGGACCACGCTCATGTCACTTCAAGAGAACGTCCTTGGCCTCGTTGACGCGCGCGGCGAGCGCGCTGGAGCCGCCCGCATCGGGGTGCAGCCGCTTGATCAGGGAGCGATGGGCAAGGCGGATCGCCTCCTCGTCCGCCCCAGGCTGAAGCCCAAGGATGTCATAGGCCTCCTGTTTGGTCATCGCGCCCGCCTTGCCCGGGCGCTCGCTCCGCGCGTCACGATCCGGCTGAGCGTCCTCACCCCGGCCGGGAAACCGGCGGTCCAGATAAGCTTCCAGCAGCCGGGCGGCGTCGGGATCTGACGACTCGGCCTCCCCCATCAGCGCCTTGAGCTCCGCGGGCTGAAGGCTGTCGAGTTCGCGTCCCGCGAACACACCCGCCAGCACCCTGCCCCGCATTGCGCCGCTGTCATGGTCGAGCTCCATCTCGACAAGGCGGGACGCGACCTTCGAGGTCGAGCCCGCGCTCTTCTTCCAGTTCGCCGTCCATTGCGAGAACGGGTGGCTGTAGGCCCAGCCGAGCAGCCAGGCGCCGAAGCCCCCAACGATGAAGGCCATGTCCGCCCGGCCGCGCATGAATAGCAGGCCGGCCACCGCCAGCGAGCCGACGCCGCCGGCCTTCTTGACGTATTTCGCAAGCTGCGCGGGGTTCGAGCCAGCGAACAGCTTGGCAAGCCACCACAGGACGACCAGCGCCGCGACGCCGTAGATAAGGCCCATCAGCGTCGATTCCCCATCTGTGTCAGCAGCGCCCGCGCCCCTGCCTCGCTCTCCGCCAAGCGCTGGAGCGCGGCCCGGCCGCCCGCCGCATAGAAGGCCGCGGCCTTGAGCAGATCAAGCAACTGCGCGGCGGAGCCGGCGTTGAAGCGGGCATAGGAGCCGCCGGTCAGCCGCGCGATCTCGCGGAACGCCGTGGCGGCGGCAAGGTCATGGCCCTCCTGGAACATGAAGGCCTTGATGCCGAGAAGGCCGAGTTCGCCGGCCAGAGCGCACAGATCGTCCGCGTTTTCCTCCATGGCGTCGCCCACGAAGACGAAGGCGCGCACCGGCTGCCGACGCGCCTCGTCGCGAATGTGCGCGAGCACCCTGCCGATCTGGGTGTGGCCGCCGCGGCAATCGATTCGGGACATCAGCTCGGTCAGCCTGCGCGGGTCGCCGACCCAGGACGACGACCGGCATTCGCCCATGCCCCGGAAATAGACGAGCTGCACGCCGAGCCCGCCGAGCGCGGCGCAGGCCGCGAACATCTGGCCTTGCAGCGCGCAGGCCATGTCCCAGGTCGGCTGGCGGCTCATCGTGGCGTCGAGCGCGAAGATCAGGCGCCCCGCGCCGGGCGCGGGCGCCACGGCCTCGACCTGCCTCGCCTTGTTCAGGAAGGCATCGACCTCGGCGCGCCCCGACTGAGGCGCGACCCTGCCCGGTTTCACGCCAGCTCCCCTGTCGGGAAGGTCGGCCATCTGCGCCTCCTCGAAGACATGCACCGGTCGCCGCCGGCCAGTCGCTGCCGTTCATATTGGCGTTTCCGCTGCGATTTGCTACGGCCCACGCCTTCGGCTTCTGCCGTGGGAGGCGTCTTGGGCAAGCAGGTGGCGGTCGCGAGGACGGTGAAGGCGCTGTGCCGAGTCGTCGAGGGCTGGAAAGCAGCAGGCGAACGCGTCGCGCTGGTGCCCACCATGGGCGCATTGCACGAGGGGCATGCCTCGCTCGTGCGGATTGGCCGGATGAAGGCAGACCGGGTGATCGTGTCGATCTTCGTCAACCCGACGCAGTTCGCGCCCACCGAGGATTTGGCGAAGTACCCGCGCACCTTCGCCGCCGACCGCGCCAGGCTGACCGAGGCCCGGGCCGACCTGATCTTCGCGCCGACGGCGGCCGAGATGTATCCCGACGGCTTCGCCACGACGGTGACGCTGGCCGGGCCTGCCGCCGCCGGGCT
>JAIXZF010000205.1 GCA_027489835.1 Hyphomicrobiales bacterium | reverse complement strand
TGCGGCCCGATCGAGCAGTCGCGGCCGACCCGCACGTCGGGCCCGATGACCGCATGCGCCGCGACGACCGTTCCTGCGCCGATCTCGGCCCGCGGACCGATCACCGCTCCGGGATCGACCACCACGCCGCGTTCGAGCCGTGCTGTCGGATGGACGAAGGATCCGGGGCTGACCGCAGCGCTCTCGAACAGTGAGGCCGGCCGCGCCGCCTCGGGCGCCATCGCGGCAAGGCACAGCGCATAGGCTCGCTGGGGATCGGCCGCGACGAGCGCCACGGACGTGGCGGGCGTGCGAGCCGCATGGCGGGCGGAGACGAGCACGACGCCGGCCCGCGTCGCCTCGAGATCGGCCACGTAGCGCGGGTTGTCCATGTAGGAGAGGTCGGACGGGCCCGCTTCGTCCAGCGGCTTTATCGCCGTGATCCGCGAGGCGGCATCCGCGCCTGACGGCAGCGCCACGCCTGCCAGCTCGGCGACCTGCCCGAGTGTCAGCGCCCGGATATCGTGGAAGAAGACGGGCGCTGGCATCGCGGCTGGGTCCGGAGGGGCAAACGGCCCCTCCATCTCGCTGTGATCAGAAGCTGGTGCCGCCCGAGAAGCGGAAGGCCTGCAGGCGGTCGCCGCCATAACGCACGCCGGCCGGCCGGCCGAGAGCGCCATCGCCAAGGAGGCCCTTGTCGTAGGTCAGGGCGTAGGCGTAGTCGAAGCGGATCGGTCCGAGGGGCGACTGCCAGAGGATGCTGGCGCCGACCGAGCTGCGGATCGTGTTCTTGTCGCGCACGCACGCCACTTCGCTGATGCCAGGGATACCAACGCCGTCGACCGTATTACTGCGGTTCACGTCGAAGAAGCGGCCCTTGGTGCCGGCCGGGCAGCCGCCTACCGCCGTCGCCCTGCCGCCGTCGAAGTTGAACAGCGTGCCGGCGTCGGCAAAGACCGCGCCGCGGATACCGATCTCCTTCGGCAGCAGCGGGATCGGGAACTGCACCTCGACCGAGCCGCCGAAATAGGTCGTGCCGCCGACAGCGCCGGTCTTGGCACCCTCGAAGGTCGACACGTCGCGCGGACCGATGCCCGACGGCGCGAAGCCGCGCACCAGGCTGGGGCCGAGGAAGTTGTGGTCGATGATGCGCAGCTTCTCGTTGCCGAAGCCCATGGTGTGGCCACCCTGGATGCGCAGGAAGCCGACCGTGTCATCGAGGATCTCGCGGTAGTAGCGGGCCTCGGCGCCGATGCGGAAGAACTTGGAGTCGCCGCCAAGCCCCGCCACGTCAGGCCTGATCTCGGCGTAGAAGCCGTTCTTCGGCACCTTGACGTTGTCGAGCGAGTTGTAGGTGAGCGAGAACCCGGCCAACGAGGTCAGGCGGCGGCCCTTGGCCTCCTTGATCGCCACGGACGCTTCGCCGTTGAGCAAGCAGTCCGACACGGTGTTCGGGGGCGTGATGATTCCGCCCCTGATGTCGGGCTGGCCGGCGATGACGACCGAGCAGTCATTGTAGGGCTGCTTGACCGTGTTCGGCACAACGATGTTCGTCTCGTAGAGCGAATAGCGCGGCGTGATCGACAGCTCTTCGGTGATCGGCAGCGTCGCGCGCAAGTTGAAGCCGGTCGAGCGGCTGGTGTAGCGCGAGGTTTCGCTGGAATCGTTGAACTTCGTGAAGATGTCGAAGCCCGCTGCGATGCGCTGGCCGAGGAAATAGGGCTCGGTAAACGAGAACTCGATGCCGTTGGTGCGCTGGCCGAGCTGGCCGGCGATGCGGACGAACTGGCCACGGCCCAGGAAGTTGGCCTCCGAGAGCGACACGTCGCCGATGAAGCCGTCGGATGTCGAATAGCCGCCGGCGATCGAGAACGAGCCGGTCGCCTTGTCCTGCACGTCGACGTTGATAACCACGCGGTCCGGCGCGCTGCCGGGCTCGTTGGTGATGCGGACGCGCTCGAAAAAGCCCAGATTGTTCAGGCGGCGTTCGGCGCGGTCGATGAACACCTTGTTGTAGGCATCGCCTTCGCCGAGATCGAACTCGCGGCGGATGACGTAGTCCATCGTGCGAGTGTTGCCGCGGATGTTGATGCGCTCGACATAGACGCGCGGGCCCTCGTCGACGACGTAATTGATCGAGACCGTGCGGGAGGCGGGATCGCGCTGGCCCGACGGGCGCACCTGGGAGAAGGCGTAGCCGCGGCGCGCCACCTCGACCGTCACGCCCGAGATGGAGCGCTCAACGGCCTCGGCGTTGTAGATGTCGCCCTCGTTCGTGCTGATCACGCGGCGCAGGCCTTCGGGATCGACATCGCGCAGCCGCGAGGAGACCTGCACGCTGCCGATGCGGTAGCGCTCGCCCTCGTCCACAATGATGTTGACGATGTAGCCGCCGCGGGTCTGGTCGAACGTCGCTTCGCTCGAGACGATGCGGAAATCGGCGTAGCCATTGCGCAGGTAGAAGCGGCGGACGAGTTCGAGGTCCGAGGCGATCCGGTCGGGATCGTACACGTCGGAGGTCTTGAACCAGCTGAGCAGGTTCATTTCGGTCGACGTCATCAGCCCCTTGAGGCGGCTGTTGCCGTACTCGCGGTTGCCCGAGAAGGCGATCTCGATGATGCCGGCCTTGCTGCCTTCCGCGATGGTGAACACCACGTCGGACCGGCCATTCGGCAGCGGCACGAGCCGCGAGGTCACAGTCGCGGTGTAGCCGGCCCGGCGGTAGAGGTTCTGGATGCGCTCGACGTCCTGAGCGATCAGCGCATCGCTGATCGGGCCGCGCGAGCGGGACTGGACCTCGTTCTGCAGGAAATCGCTCTTCAGGCGGCGGTTGCCCTCGAAGGCGACGTTGTTGATGGAATCGTTTTCGCGGACGGACACCACGGTCTGCGCGCCACGGCGTGCGATGCGGACATCGGAGAACAGGCCGGTGCCCAGCAGCTCGCGACGGGCCTCCTCGGCGGAACCCCGCCCGACATAGCCGCGGATCGTCTCGGCATCGACGCGGCGATTGCCTTGCACCACGATTGCTTGCGCAAAAGCGGCGGAGCCCGACATGGCCATCACGGCGAAGCCCAGGGCGGTGGAGAGCTTCAGGTTTGCCGCGCGGCGGCGGTTCGTGACCGTCGTCATCATTGGTTCAATACACCGTCCGTTAACTACGATCCGGGTATACCCGGCTGCAGACAATACGAGTCAAAAAGCTTCTACAAAGTTTCCAACGGGATGCAAACACGCAAACTCCTGTGCCCAGGCGTTTGTGCTGGCGCGTGGCATCCCCGCCACGCCTAACCCGAGGCCGTGCGCGTGACGATCCGCGCGATGTCGTTCCAGGTCACGAAAACCGTCAGCACGAGCACCAGCGCGATCCCGGCGCGGAAGGCGTATTCCTGCACTTTTTCGCTGAGCGGCCGCCCCGTCAACGCCTCGTAGGCGTAGAAGACGAGGTGCCCGCCATCCAGCATGGGAACGGGAAACAGGTTCATCAGCCCGATCGAGACCGACAGGACTGCCGCGAGCGTGAGCAGCGAGACGATTCCGCCGGTCGAGGCGACATGGCCCGAGACCTCAGCGATGTGGATGACGCCGGATAGCTGGTCGGCCTTCTCGCGCCCGGTGATGAGCTTGCCGAGATAGTCGAAGGTGCGGGTCACGATGAACCAGCTTTCGCTCGCGCCGTAGCTCAGCGCCTGAATTGGCCCGAAGCTCAGGCGGCGCGTGTCCTCCGCACGGGTCGCCGCGACGACCCCGACCACGCCGAGCCGCTCGACCCCGAGCGCGTTGCGCCGCTCCACGAGCGTCGGCGTCACATCCACGGAAACCTGGGAGCCGGCCCGTTCGACGACGAAGCGCAGAGGCGTCTCGGCGTTGATGCTGACGAGGCGGCGCACCTCCTCGAAGTTGCGCATCGGCGCCCCGTCGATCGACACGATCAGGTCGCCGCTGGCGAGACCGGCCTTCTCGGCGGCGCTGCCGGCCGCCACCCGGTCGACGCGCGGCGCGATCTCGGTCTTGCCGAAGGTCATGACGATCCCGGCAAAGACCAGGATCGAGAAGATGAAGTTGGCGATCGGGCCCGCGGCGACGATCGCGGCCCGGCGCCCGACGGTCGCCCCCGGCAATGTCCGGCTTCGATCGGCGGGCGGCAGCATGGCCACGCTGGCGGGATCGGGCACGCTCGCGGCGTTGGCGTCGCCCGCAAACTTCACGTAGCCGCCGAGCGGGATGGCCGCGAAGCGCCAGCGCGTGCCGCTCTTGTCCGTGAAGCCGAAGAGCTCGCGTCCGAAGCCGATGGAGAAGGTGGTGACGTCGACGCCGCAGAGCCGGCCGACCTTGTAGTGCCCCCATTCATGGACGAAGACCACGAGGGTCAGCACGAACAGGAAGGGCACGACGTAGAACAGCAGGTTCGACGCGAGCGTCCAGAGAGAGCCGAAGAAATCCATCCATTTCCCTCCGTCGGCCGCCCTCGGGCGGCAGCCGCAGGACACCTAGCTAGTCGCCGCGCATCCGGCAATCCGCCACGGCGTCGCGTGCCGCAATTCGGGCCGCATGGTCAATCGCGAGCGCATCCTCTACCGAGGAAGGCGTCGGGATTGTGTCGATCGCCATGCGGTCCAACGCTTTTTCGATGACGGCATGAATCGCGCCGAATCGGATGGCGCCAGTGAGGAACGCCTCGACGGCGACCTCGTTGGCGGCATTCAGCGCGGCGGTGGCCTGCCCACCCGCGCGCATGGCCTCCATGGCGAGGCCGAGCGCCGGAAAACGCTCGAGGTCGGGCGCCTCGAAGCTGAAAGTGCCGAGCGCCACGAGGTCGGGCGCGGCCACGCCGCTGGCGATGCGGCCTGTCCCGGCAAGGCAGTCGGCGATCGGCACGCGCATGTCCGGGCGCGCCATGCCCGCCACCATCGAGCCGTCGGTGAAGGTGACGATGCCGTGGATGATCTGCTGCGGATGGAT
>JAIXZF010000323.1 GCA_027489835.1 Hyphomicrobiales bacterium | reverse complement strand
CGCAATCCCGACCACCGCCGCCTAATCATCGCCTCGGATCATCAGGCTTATTGAGGAGCAACGACCATGCAGCCCACTCCCGGCGATGTGCATGTCAATACCCCGCTCACGAACATCTCCATCGCGTTCCTTCAGAATGCTTCGGACTTCGTGGCCACGCGGGTCTTCCCGAACATCCCCGTCTCCAAGCAGAGCGACCGTTACTACGTCTACAATCGCGGCGACTTCAACCGCGACGAGATGAAGGAGCGCGCGCCGGGCACGGAGAGCGAGGGCTCCGGCTACACGCTGGACAACACTCCGACCTACTTCGCGCCGCGGTACTCCTTCCACAAGGATATCCCGGACGAGGTGCGGTCGAACGCCGATGCGGCGCTCAACCCCGACCGCGAGGCGACCGCCTTCGTGTCGCACAAGGCGCTCATCAAGCGCGAGAAGCTCTTCGTGGCCAAGTATTTCGGCCCCGGCCTGTGGACCTACGATTGGGACGGCGTCGCCTCCGGCCCGACGGGCAATCAGGTTCTCCAGTGGAACGACGCCGCGTCGAACCCGATCAAGAACGTCCGCGATGCCAAGCGCGCGATCCGCGAGAACACCGGCTTCGAGGCGAACAAGCTGGTCATCGGCCGCGCCGTCTACGACGCGCTGATGGACAACCCGGGCATCATCGACCGGATCAAGTATTCGGGCGGCGTTGGCCCGAACTCGCCGGCCAAGGCCTCGCTGGCCCTCCTCGCCTCGCTCTTCGAGGTGGACGAGGTGCTCGTGATGAACGCCATCGAGAACACCGCGGTCGAGGGACGCGCTGCCGCGCACTCCTTCATCGGCGGCAAGCGCGCGCTGCTCACCTACGCCACGCCCACTCCGGGTCTGATGACCCCGACGGCCGGCTACACCTTCTCGTGGACCGGGCTCATGGGCGCGGGCGGCGAGGGCAACCGCATCCGCCAGTTCCGCATCGAGCGGCAGGGCATCGACCGCGTCGAGATCGACATGTGCTTCGACCAGAAGCTCGTGTCGGCCGATCTCGGCTTCTTCTGGGACACCATCGTCGCGTAAGCGGCGGTTCGCCAGCCGGGAGCGCCTGACCCGCTCCCCCCTCTATCGGAAGGCACCCTGACCAATGCTCCCTCCGGCTCCGTTCTCGATCTCTCTGGAATACGTCTTCGCCCAGCCCGTGCGCTACGCCGGGGTGGACTATCCCGCGGGCGCTTTCGTGCCGAAGGGCACCATCCCCGCGCGCGACCTCGCCATGTTCGCGGACCAGCGCCTCATCATCGAGCGCGCGCCCGACGCCGTGCCGGTCGACCCGGTCCCCGTTTCCTCGAATTCCCCGGCTCCGCGGATCGCCCCCGCGTCTGAGCCGACCTCGCCCTATTCCGTGAAGAACAAGGGCTTCGGCCGCTTCTACGTGGTGGACGCCGGCCAGAACAATGTCGCTGGCCCGTACCGCTCCGAGGAGGCCGCCGACGAAGCCCGCAGGGCTCTTCTGGCGGCGTGAGGTGAGCGATGGCCCTGACAGTCGAGGACGGCACCGGACTGCCCGCAGCGGATAGCTATCTCTCGCTCGCCGCGTTCAAGGCGCTGTGCGACGGGTGGGGCTACTCCTACGCCGGCACTCCCGACGCCGATCTGGAGACGGCGCTGCGCCGCGCCACCGACTACATCGACACCAAGTACCGCTACAAGGGCAACAAGCTCACCGCCGCGCAGGCGCTCGAATTCCCGCGCTCCGACCTCTTCGATTGGTCGAGCTATGAGGTCACGGGCGTCCCGCTGCGCGTGAAGCGCGCCTGCGCGGAGCTTGCCTTCAAGGCCACCTCCGCCTCGCTCCACGAGGATCTGTCGCGCGGCGGCATGGTCACCTCCGAGAGCGTCGGGCCGATCTCCGTGAGCTATTCGGACAAGGCTCCCGCCGGCACGGTCTTCATGGCCGCCAAGGGCTTCCTTGAGCCCTACATCCGCGACCCGCTGGATGTGCCGACGCCCTTCTTCTCGACCTCGGCAAGCGCGGACTTCGAGCGCGACACGATGGACTTCCCCGGCACCGTCGAGCCGGAGATGTAAGCCGTGGCCAAGTTCCTCAACGCGCAGGGCACGGCGCTGGCCCTCATCCAGAAAAACGGCAGCAAGGGCACGCTCTCCCGGCGCGTGGCGACGGCGTTCGACCCGGTGACGCAGGCCGAGACGGCCAGCGACACCACCGAGGAATTCGACGTGGTGGTGCTGCCGCCCTCGCAACAGGCCAAGTTCAAGGTCGGGTCGCTGGAGGGGCGCAACGCGGTCGAGGTGTACCTCGCGCAGAAGGGTCGGACGATGATCCCGAAGCCGGGCGACAAGCTCACCGTCGGCGGCATCGCCTACACGCTCTTCTGGGCTCAGACCTACGATCCGGCGCTCGACGGGCCGATCTTCACTCTTGCCTATGCGGAGTGAGCCGTGAGCGCACAGGTCTTCAGGGCTCAGATCGGGAAATGGAAGGGGAAGACCCAAGCCAAGCTCGACGCGCTGGCCCGCCAGACGTGCTTCGAGATGGGGCAGCGGGTGGTGCAGCGCACGCCCGTGGACACCGGCTTCCTGCGCGGCTCGTGGCAGCCTTCGGTGGGCTCGCCGGAGCTTGCCAAGGGGAAGCTCGATCCCGCCGGCCTGAGCGCGCTCTCGGATCTCGGCGTGAAGGTGGCCGGCATCAAGCCGGGCGACGCCTTCTTCATGCTCAACAACGCTGCCTATGCGCGCTTCATCGAGTACGGCACGTCGAAAATGGCCGGGCGCTTCTTCGTCACCCAGACGGTGAAGAACTGGCAGAACGTGGTCGATGAGGTCGCCGCGGATCTGGGGATGACCGCGTGAGCGCCGCCTCGGTCCACACCGATATGCGAGCCGCCTTTCGCCAGCACCTCACTGGCGTGGCGGGGCTGCCTGTCATGGCTTGGGAGGGCCGCAAATTCGATCCGGTCGTCGGGACGCCGTTCGCTCGCGAGAGCTTCCGGGCGATCTCGTCAGTGGTGCGCGCCATCGGCGCGGGCGGGAACATCGTCCACCGCATGGTGGGCACCGTGACGCTCTACTACCCCATCGGGGTGGGCACCACCGCCATCGAGACGATGGCCGGCACGATCCTGACCCGGTTCAAGCCCGGAACTTCCCTCGTCTACGGCCCGAACACCGGCCTCGTGCTCCAAGCGGAGCGAGCACCATTGCTGCAAGAGCCGGATTGGATGGGCTGCCCCGTATCAATCACGCTCGTGTCCTACACGACGCTCTGAGGAGATCGTCACATGCCCATTCAGGCGAACGTAAATTCCACCATCGCCTTCAAGGCGGAGACGACGCTCGGCGTCCCGGCCGGGGCTTCGGGCGCGCAGCTTCTCCGCCGCGTGTCGTCCTCGCTGGCGACCGCAAAGGACGCCTTCGCCTCCAACGAGGTGCGCCCGGACCAGCAGATCAGCGACGTTCGCCACGGTGCGCGGTCGGTGCGCGGGGCCATCGAGGGCGAGCTTTCGACCCAGACCTACGACACGTTTCTGGAGGCGCTCCTGCGCGGGACGTGGGCGGCGGGCGTCACCGTGGCCCCGGCGCAGTTCGCCACGGGCGTCACCATCGCCGACGGCGGCGTGGGGCTGTCCACGCTCACCTTCGCGGGCGGCGGCAACCTTCTGACGCAGGGCTTCAAGGTCGGCGATATCGTGCGCGGCACCGGCCTCACGACGCCGGGCAACAACAACACCAACGTGCGCATCGTGACGCTCACCTCCACGGTGATGACGGTCACGCCGCGCCTTGCCGCCACCGCCCAGCAGGCGGCCGGCTGGTCCTTCGCCGTCACCGGCAACAAGCTCCTGATGGGCTCCTCGCTGCGCTCCTTCACGATGGAAGTGAACCACCCCGACATCGACATCTCGGAGCAGTTCCTCGGCTGCCGCATCGGTGGCGCGAACATCAACGTGCCGCCGAACGGCATGTCCACCATCGCCTTCGACGTGATGGGGCTCAACGGCAACATCCTCACGGGCGCGTCGGCTCCCTACTTCACCGCGCCGACGGCAGCCCCGAACACGGGCATCCTCTCGGGCATCGACGGGGCGCTGCGCCTCGGCGGGGTCGAGCAGGCCGTGGTGACCGGGCTCCAGATCAACGTGACCGACAACCTCTCGATGACCCCGGTCATCGGCGCGACGATCTCTCCCGATATCTTCTACGGCCGGTCGGTGGTGACGGGGAACGTCTCGGCCTACCTCGAAAACGAGACGCTCATCAACGCCTTCCTCAACGAGACCGAGGTCGATCTGGTGGCCGTCTGCGAGAGCGGGAGCGCGGCGAACGCCGACTTCCTCTCGTTCAACATGCAGCGGGTGAAGCTCAACAGCGCCCAGCGCACCATCGGCCCCGATGGCGGCGTCATCGTGCAGTTCGCCTTCCAAGCCCTTCTGCGCTCGGGCGGCTCCGGCACGGCTTTCGATCAGTCCACGCTGGTGATCCAGCGGTCGAACTGAGCCCGCTTCGGCGGATCAGCAGGACGGGGGCGGCCGAGATGGTCAGGATCTCGCGCCGCCCCTTTCCTCGTCACAACAGGGAGAAGACCATGGAATTCGCACTGCCCGGAATGGACACCCGAACGCTCTCCGAGGAGGGCGTTGCGATGGATATCCGCACGATCTCCGGCGATCCGCTGCTCGACAAGGATGGCAAGCCCGTCCGCATCACCATGCGCGGGCCTGACAGCGCCGCCTACCGCAGCCTCACCCGGGCTCAGGTGCGCAAGCGCGTCCAGCGCGCCTCGGGCGGCTCCGAGACCTCGCCAGAGGAGGATGAGGCCGATGCGCTCGATATCCTCGTGGCGCTCACGGTGAAGTGGGAAGGCGTCTATACGCCCGACGGCAAGGCCATCGACTGCACCCCGGAGAACGTCCGGGCGCTCTTCGTCAACTACCCGATCATTCGCGAGCAGGCCGACAGCTTCGCCGCGAGCCGTGTGAATTTTATCAAGGGCTGACGGAAAGGCTTCTCACCTATGCGCGGTGGCAGTTCCGGCTCAAGGCAGACGGCGGCGGCGGAGGGTCGGTCAGCGACCACCTCGCCGTCGTGGCCAAGCGCCTCGGCAAGGCGGCTCCCAAGCCGCCCGTGCTGCCGCCGGAAGCGGTCCACGTCTGGAACGCCTTCGTGCAGCTTTCGTCGGCCCGAACTTCGAACGGCTTCGGCCCGGACCCGATCACCTTCACGGAGGTCGCGGCCTACGTCGGCCTCACCGGGGACGTTCTCGATCCGTGGGAGATCGAGGCCATCCGCGAGATGGACCACGCCTTCCTCGTCTCTGCCGCGGAGAGCAAGCCGCGGAAATAGGAGCCCGGCCTCATGACCGACATTGCGCAGCTTGGCTTTCAGATCGACACGGCAGGCCTGAAGCAGGGCGCGCAGGCAGCGGACCAGCTTGCCACCTCGCTCAACAAGGTCGCCGACGCCGCCGATAAGCAGGCGGGCGCGGAGCGGCGCAAGACCACCACGACCCAGCAAAGCACACAGGCCACTCAGCAAGCCGCGCAGGCCGCGCAGGCCGCCGCCACTGCGGCAACGGCTCAGGAGGCCGCCACGGCGAAGGTGGGGGCCACGCTGGGCACCATCGGCGGCGTGCTCTCGACCGTTGGGCAGCAAACCCAGAACCTCACCGGCCAGTTGACCAACCTCTCGGGGGTGCTGGCGGGAGGCGCGGGCGGCGGGGCTGGCGGCGTCGTGGGCGGCATCAACGCGATGGCCGGCGGCATGGGGCGTCTCGGCGGCACTCTGGGACCGGTCGCGGCCGGCATCCTCGGCGTCGGCGCGGGCATCACGGCGCTCGTGGCCGGCTTCGGCGCAGCGGTCGCGGCCACCTTCAAGACGCAGGAGCAATTCCTCGTCCTCGAAGGCCGCCTGAAGAACGTTTACGGCTCGGCCGCGGCGGCGTCCGACGCCATGGCCAAGATCACCAAGCTCGCGCAGGAGAACGGCGTCGCGGTGCAGGCGACCGCCGAGGCCTACCTCCGCCTCGCGCGCAACAACGAGGCCATCGGGCTCACGCGCGCCCAGATGACCGACCTCACCGATGCGGTGCAGAAGCTCGGCCGCGTCTCCGGCGCGAGCACGGGCGAGCTTGCCTCGGGCATGCTCCAGTTCTCGCAGGCGCTCGCCGCGGGCCGCCTCAACGGCGACGAACTGCGCTCGATCATGGAGAACATGCCGGCGCTGGCCAAGGCCATCGCGCAGGGGCTCGGGGTCTCGGTCGGCCAGCTTCGCGCCATGGGTGCCGAGGGCCAGTTGACCTCGGACAAGATCGTCAACTCGCTGCTCGGGCAGCTTCCCAAGATCAACGCCGAATTCAAGAACCTTCCGCAGACATCGGAGCAGGCCTTCGCCCGCATCGGGAGCGCATGGGACCGGCTCATCGCCGGCATGGGCCAGCGCCTCAACGCCTCCAAGATCGTGACCACGCTGGGCAACGCCGCGGCTTCGGCCATCGACAGCGTGGCGGCCGGCGTCACGCCGGAGAACGACAACCAGCGCATGGATCGCATCCTGCAAGAGCGGATCGCGGTCGGAAACACCATCGCGCAGAACTCCTTCCTGCCAGTGCGCCAGCGGTCCCGGATCGGCGTCTCGTCGGCTGAGAATTCCGAATTCGAAGGCCGCTACCTGACCGACCTCCTGAGGGCGCAGGCGCAGGAGGAACTGGACGCGATCAACGCGCCGGTCGTGCGCTCGCAGGCCATCATTCAGGAGATCGACAGCCTCGGGACCAAGGCGAAGGGCATCCGCGAGCAGATCAAGACGCTGGAGGATGCGGTCGGCTCCCTCATCAAGCAGGGCGACCTCACCAAGGCCAAGCAGTACGGCGACTTCATCGAGGTGCTGAAGCGCCAGTTGGAGGGCCTGCGCTCGCCGCTGGATGCCTTCCGCCGCGACACCGAGAGGCAGGCGCAGGACATTGCCCGCTTCGGCGCTGGCGGGGCGGCCAGCATCGGCGCTGAGGCCCGCAACATCGTGAAGCAGGGCGAAAGCTCGGGCGTCAACATCGGCGAGCAGCAAGCGATCAACGCGGTCCTTGAGCGCCGGGCCTCGGAGATTGAGCGCACCGCCGCGGCCATGGAGATCGAGATCGACGCCCAGCGTCGGCTCACGGACACGGCCGGTCAGGGCGCTCGGGCGCAGATCGAGGCCGAGGTCGCCCAGAAGGCCTACAACCTCCAGATGCAGCTTGCGGGCAAGGAGATCACGCCCCAGCTTTCGGCCGCGCTGGAGAAGTACAAGGAGAACCTCCGCGAACTGCTCTCCCTCCAGAAGGAGAACACCGACGCGCAGCGCCTCTACAACGCCCAGCAAGAGCTTGGCATCCAGCGCGCGCTCTCGGCCGCACAGGCCAACGGCGCGAACGCCGGGCAGCTTCGGGAACTGGAGCGCCAGCTAAGGCTCAACGTGCGCCTCCAGCAAGAGCTTGGGGCCAACGGCGGGGGCGCTCCGGCCACCTCCGGGGTGCCGCTCATCCCGGCGCGGCCCATGAGCGGGCGCGCGGCGGCCGAGGGCGGCGACACGATCTCCGGCGCGGTGCGCCCGGGCGTGAACACCTCGGGCATGACCACGACGATCACCACTGTGGTCGCCGAGATCCAGCGCCTCTTCCCCGGCGCGGTGCTGTCCTCCGGGAAGCGCAGCGGCGACGGCGGCTCGCAGCACGACCACGGCAACGCGGCCGACTTCAGCCTGCGCAACCTCTCGCAGGAGGAGCGCGCGCGGCTGGTGAAGATGCTGGCCAGCGGACAGGGCGCTTTCTCGGGGGTCGGCGGGCTGGGCATGTACGACGCCCGGGGCGATCTGCTCCACGTCGACACCCGCGGCGGCCAGCGCATGGCATGGGGGCCGAACCGCTCGCAGACCTCGCTCGGGCAGACCCCGGAATTCTTCCAAGACGCCGTCAACGGCTGGCGCGGCACGCTCAACGGGCAGATCACCACCGCAACCCGCGCGATCACGACCGAGGACGACAGCGAGCGCGTCCGCGCGATCCGCGAGGGCGAGGCCCGGATCGCCACCATGCGCCGCGAGATGGAGGAGATCCGCCGGCAGGCTTCGGCCCCCGACGCGGTCTCCGCGCGCCGCCGGCAACAGGAAGACCAAGCCCGGAGCGTCTCGCGAGACTTCGAGCCGGGCCAGCAAGAAGTCGCCTACCAGACCGAACTCCTGAAGCTCCGCGCGCAGGACCGGGCCGAGGTCGCGGAGCGCACTCGCTCGATGGAAGAGGGGCTCAAGAGCCAAGAGCGCATCACGGCGGCGCTTCGCCGGGGCGGCGCGGAAGGGCGCATCCAGCTTCAGCTTGAGAAGGAGATCAACGACGCGCGCGAGCGTGGCGTCGAACTCACGGAGCAGGAGGTCTTGGCCAAGGAGAAGGTCATCCGCGCGACGGTTGAGCAGGAGAAGGTGAACGCCGAGGCCAAGTCGCAGGCCGCCGCCTATGAGGGCATGTGGTTGGACGTGGCCGACAGCATCGGCTCGGCCATCGAGGGAGCCTTCCGCGAGGCCGTGATGACCGGCAAGGTCGATGCGGAGCGGCTCCTCAAGGGGCTCGTGGCCGATATCGGCTCGGCCATCCTCAGGGCCACCATCGTGCAGCCCCTCGTGAGCGGCATCTCCTCGTTCTTCGCCGCGGCCGACGGCGCGGTCTTCCAAGGCGGCCAGAAGATGGCGTTCGCAGGCGGCGGCGTGGTCGGCAGCCCGCGCATGTTCGCCATGGCCGGCGGCACCGGGCTCATGGGCGAGGCTGGGCCGGAGGCCATCATGCCGCTGAAGCGCGGCCCCGACGGCAAGCTCGGCGTGAGCGCGGGAGGCGGCGGCGGCGGGGGCGGCAACGTCTCCATCCAGATCAACGACATGCGCACGAACAGCGATGCGGAGCCCATCGAGACGGAGGAGAAGCAGGGGGCCAACGGTGAGCGCGCCATCCAGATCATGGTCCGGGACGAGGTCAGGCGGCAGATCGGTGCCGGTGAGCTCGACGGCCCCATGCGCACGAACTACGGCACGACCCGCATCCTGACGAAGAGGTGAGATCATGGCGAACGCTGTCTGGCCGGTCGCGCTGCCGCAATACGCGCTCGAAAACGGCTATCAGGAAAGCCTCGAAGACCAGACCATCGAAACCCAGATGGACAGCGGGCCGGCAAAGGTGCGCCGCCGGTTCACGACGGGCTTCCGCAAATACCAGTTGGTCATCCAGATGGACACCGACCAGATGGCGCTCTTCGAAACCTTCTATCTTGAGACGCTGCAAGGCGGGTCGCTGCCCTTCGATTGGCTGCACCCGCGCACACGCACGCCCAAGACCTTCCGCTTCCGCCGGCCGCCGCCGACGATCACGCCTATCGGGGGCACGCAATACTGCCGCGTCTCGATGGCGCTGGAGAGCCTGCCATGAGGACGCTATCCCCCAACGCGCTTGCCAGCGCCTTCTCCGAGAACACGGGCGAGGTGTGGCTCCTGCTCTGCACCATCGAGCACCCGGAGATCGAGAACGGCGCGCTCCGCTTCGTCAACAACATGGAGAGCGTCACCAGCCGCGGCGAGCTCTACATCGCCTTCCCCTTCAGCGTGGAGCTCCCCGGCGAGGACGCGGAGAACCTCGGAGAGGCCCGGCTGCGCATCGACAACATCGACCGCATGATCGTGGAGGTCATCCGCACCATCACGACGCCGCCAACGGTGACGCTGGAGGTCATCCTCGCCTCATCGCCCGACACGGTTGAGGCCTCGTTTCAGGGCATGACCCTGCGCTCGGTGGCCTACGACGCGCAGTCCGTGTCCGGGGTGCTGAAGTTCGAAGATATCGCCGGGGAGCCCATGTCGCTCCAGATGACCCCCCAGCGCTTCCCCGGCATGTTCTGATGGTTGCCGACACTCCCAAGTGGGTCGCCGACTACATCGGCATTCCGTTTGTGACCGGGGGCACGACGCGCGAGGGCTGCGATTGCGTGGGCCTCGTGCGGATGGTCTGGCGCGAGCGTTTCGGCCGGGATTTGCCCGACTACGACGGCGCGCACTGGAGCGCCGAGATCGAGGCGTCGTCCCTGCGCGAGGCCGCGGAGCGATATAGCCGTCTGTTCCGGCGGATCGAGGCTGGCGAAGAGCGTCTCGGTGATGGTATCCTCATAAGGATGAGAGGTCATCCGCTCCATCTTGCCATGGTGGTGACACCCGGCTGGATGCTCCACGTGGAAACCGAGACGGATAGCTGCCTCACGGAGTACCGCACGACCGCGTGGCGCAATCGCCTTCTGGGCTTCTACAGGTTCGATTGATGGCCGAACTCATCCCTCCCGGAAAGTTCAAGCCGGCGATGGAAGTGCCGCACTCCTTCGGGGAGCTTGCGCCGACGCCTGCGCGCCCGATGACCTCGGTGCTGGTGCAGCCGAACCCCTTCGAGGCCAAGCACGTCGAGCTCGGCATCCCGGCCGGCTGGAACGTCCGCGAGATCGTGCGGCACTCCGGCTTCCCGGCGATCTACGACGACCACGTGCGCGTGTGGGTGAACGACGAAGAGATCCCGCGCGAGATGTGGTCGCGGGTGAAGCCCAAGCAGGGCGTGAACCTCTATGTCCGCGTGACGCCTCAGGGCGGCGGCGGTGGCGGAGGAGGCGGCGGAGGTGGGACCGCGGCCGGCAACAAGAAGAAGCGCAAGGGCGGCATCCTCGGCACGATCCTGATGGTCGTCGTCACCGTGGTGGTCGCGTTCGTTGCCCCCTATCTGGCCGGCTTCCTGTTCACCGCGGGCACTATCGGCTTCAAGGTCGCGGCGGCGGTCATCGGCATCGGCCTCACCATGGTCGGCGGGCTCCTCGTCCAGAGCCTCATCAAGCCGCCCAAGAACACCCCGACCCAGCAAGCCGACCAAGGCCAGCCAATCTCGCAGCGCGCGCTCCTCACGGGCGTGCAGAACCGCTTCGAGCCCTATGCCTTCATCCCTCGGGTGGTCGGCACGCGCCGGCTGTACCCGCTGCTCGCTGCGCGGCCCTACACGGAGGCGGTCGGGCCGAACCGCTACGTGCGCGCGCTCCTGTGCGTCGGGTGGGGGCCGCTGGCCATCTCGGATATCCGCATCGGCGACACGCCGATCTCGGCTTTCGGCAACATCGAGATCCAGACCCGCGAAGGCTGGGCCACCGGCCATTCCGCCTTCGGTGCGTTCCCCGGCGGCACCGTCGTGGATGCGGCGCAGACGCTCTTCACCAACTCGGTCACCGAAGAGAGCTTCACGGCGCTGCTCGACACGGGCATCGGCGTCTCGCGCCTCACGAGGACCGACACCTCCGAGGTGAGCCTCGACGTGGTCTTCCCGCAGGGCCTCGCGTTCTACGATGAGCAGGGCCAGCGCACGGAGCTCACCGTCCAGATTTATTGCGAGTACCGGGTGGTCGGGGGCTCGTTCACCCCCATCATCTGGGACGGCCCCAGCGTCGCCGATGGAACCCAGACCAACGGCTACCTCACTTGCACCGACAAGAGCGGCGCGGCCTCGATCTTCGGCGGCACCTTCAGGACGCCGGGGCCGGGCCAGTATGAGGTGCGCCTCACCCGCACCACGGCAGCCGGACCGACCGCGCGCCACGTCGACCGGGCGGAATTCTCGGCGCTGCGCTCGGTGCGCTACCAAAACCCGATCAACATCCCCGGCGTCGCGCTCATCGCCGTGCGCATGCGCGCCACCGACCAGTTCCAAGGCCTGCCCGACCAGATCAATTGCATCGCGAGCAGCTACCTCCCGACCTACAACGGCTCCTCGTGGACCTACGCGATCTCAAACAATCCGGCGTGGGCCTATGCGGACATGATGCGCCGCCGGGGCACGACCCGCGTGATCCCGGACAGCCGCATCGATCTGCCGACCATCCAAGCGTGGGCCACCGGCTGCGCGGCCACCGCGCCGAATGCCGCGGAGCCCCGGTGGACGGTGAATTCCATCTATGAGGGCGGGTCGATCTTCACGGGCAT
>JAIXZF010000016.1 GCA_027489835.1 Hyphomicrobiales bacterium | reverse complement strand
GGGCCAATCCTTCGGCAATAAATCTTTCCCCCTAAGGGCGTATCCGGTATTAGCTCAAGTTTCCCTGAGTTATTCCGAACCGAAGGGCATGTTCCCACGTGTTCCTCACCCGTCTGCCACTGATGCATTGCTGCATCCGTTCGACTTGCATGTGTTAAGCCTGCCGCCAGCGTTCGCTCTGAGCCAGGATCAAACTCTCAAGTTGGAGAGATTTGATGTGGCTGGTCACTGCGTATTGACGGAGTTCACACTCGATCGCTTTCGCGATCAAATAGTGAGCTCGAAAAACGCAAGACCGCCATGTCTCATCTATGACCGACCCGAAGGGTCAGTCCGCAAGAACATCGCCGTCCACGTTTCTCTTTCTGTCTGCACTTGTCAAAGAGCGGCGCTTCAGGGACAACTTTTGCCGTCACCCGAATTGTGATTCGGGTTGCGGCAGCCGTTTCTTAAGAGAAGCGCTGTCGAGGCGTCGCCGTGTGGCGTCGCCGTCGGTGTGACGCGGATATAGGCGGCGAGGCGGGGGGGTGTCAACACCCGTTTCGGAACTTTTTTGCCGAATGTCGAATTTTTCGGGGTTGGGGCCTCGTGCAGTGTGCCCGCACGGACCGAAATCCGGCGGATTGCGCCCCCAAATAGCCGGAAAGCGCTGTTTTGAAGCGAAATGGGCGCTCGGTTGATTATGTCCGCGTTGCGGGGCATGGTCTTTCGGAGACGCGCCGGGCTCCGCCGGAATGCGGGCATGGGCCTTTCCGGGTCTGCGTCCGGGCCGGGGAGGCCACGTTTCACCTTATATGATCCCGCCAGGATGCGCCCCGCTCCATGAACAGCCAGACACCGGTCCTGTCCCAGGCCGTTCAGGCTCCCGCCGCGCGCAGGAGCCTGGCCGAGGGCCGCGCCGCGCTGCCCGCGCTTGGGGATGAGCCGGCCATCACCCTGGACGGCGCGCGTCACCCGGCCACCGAGCGCCACGGTTTCTCGTATCGCTGGCTCATGGCCAGCCTGCTCGTCGGCGTCTGCGGCTGCGCCCTTCTCGGCGGCGCCGTCTATATAGCCGTGCAGGGCGACACCACCTTCGCCGAGGCGCCCGAGCCGGTCGAGGCAACCGAGACTGGCGCACAGACCGCAGTCCCCTCCGCGCGCAAGGGCGACAAGCTGGTTCAGCAGGCCGCTCTCCCCACCGCCCGGCAGGTCATCCGCGCCCCCTTCGCCCAGCGCGTCGGCGATCGCGAGGTCATCAAGAACCGTCCCTTCGTGCGGCTCTCCGCCGGGCTTTCGCTCACGGCCGGCTCGCTGACCGCCGACATCCCGCCCTTCAACCCCCTGCGCCTGTTCGCGGAAGGCGGGCCGACGGTCGAGCGCGCGGCCGAGGCGCCTGCCGCCGACATGCCAGACGCCGACGTCTCGATCGTCAAGCGCGACCTTGGCTCCGTGGCGTTCGGCAATGCCCCCGGCGGGCTGTCCGACGCCGAGGTGATCGCGCAGCTCGAGGAGGAGCGCGCCAACCAGGCGGCATCGGGCCGCCGCGCCGTCCTGCCGATTCCGCCCCAGCTCATGCTCAGCCGCACCCTGCGCACGCCGGGCGAGGCGCCGGTCGGTCCTTTGTCCTATGCGCCGGCCACCGAAACGAACTTCTCCAACATCGAGGTCCGCGTTGTCCCCGAGAACGTCACCGAGCTCGCCAAGACCCGCGCCGCCGCGACGCGCGAGGCGCCGGTCGAGGAGCGCGTCCTGCTGATCCGCCGCGGCGAGACGCTGGAGACGGTGATGCGCGCAGCGGGTGCGACGCCCGAGCAGTTCCGCACCATCACGGCAGCGCTCGGCGGCCGGCAGCGCGTGCAGGGCCTGCCCGAGGGACAGGTGGTGCAGATCACCACGGTCGCCGGCACGCGGCCGGGCGAGCCGCGCCAGATCGTCCGGGTTTCGCTGGTCAATGAGGGCAGGGTCGAGATGATGGCCGCGGTCGATGACCGCGGCGTCTTCGTGCCCGTGCAGATGGCGCAGGAGGAAGAGCCCCGTCCCCGCCGCGCGGCCCGGCTCGGCCGGCCCGCATCCGGCGACGAGGACGAGGACACCGATCAGGAAGGCACCGGCGCCCGGCTCTACGACAGCCTTTACGAGACCGCGCTTCGCTACGAGATGCCGAGGCCGCTCATCGACGAGATGGTGCGCATCTTCGCCCATGACCTCGATTTTCAGCGCCGCGTCGGCGGGGGCGACAGCCTCGAGGTCATCTTCACCGATGAGGATGACGGCGAGGGCAGCCGCACCGAGCTTCTTTATGCCTCGCTCTCGGTCGGCGGCGAGACGCGGCGGGTCTACCGCTTCCATGCGCCCGATGACGGCATCATCGACTTCTTCGACGAGGAAGGCCGCTCGCTGAAGAAGTTCCTGCTGCGCAAGCCGGTGGCGGGCGATGTCGAGATGCGCTCGGGCTTCGGCATGCGCTACCACCCGATCCTGCGCTACGGGAAGATGCACACCGGCGTCGACTGGGCCAATGGCCGGGTCGGCACCCCGATCCTGGCTGCCGGCCACGGCACGGTCATCAAGGCGGGCTGGGATTCAGGCTATGGCCGCCGCGTCGAGATCCAGCACGCCAATGGCTACGTCACCGCCTATTCGCACATGTCGACCTTCGGGCGCGGCATCGCCGAAGGGGCCAGGGTCCGCCAGGGCCAGGTCATCGGCGCCATCGGCAATTCGGGCCTCTCCACTGGCCCGCACCTGCATTACGAGGTCATCGTCAACGGCAGCTTCGTCAATCCGATGAAGATCAGGCTTCCGCGCGGGCGCGAGCTCGACGGGCGGGTGCTCACCGAGTTCCGCCGCCAGCGCGAGGCCATCGACGATCTCATCGTGCGCGGCGGCGGCTCGCGCGTCGTCGCCCAGCAGCGCGACACCCGCTCCAACTGACCTTCAGAACGCGCAGAGGCGCATGACGACCCTATGCTTGCGCTGTTCCTGACCGTCCTGCCGGTCTTCGTCCTGATTTCTGTCGGCTATGCGGGGCGGCGCCTGTCCATTCTCGGCCCGCGCACCGGCGACGGGCTGTCCGATTACGTCTTCACCCTCGCCGTGCCGTGCCTGCTGTTCCGGACGCTGGCGCGCGCCGAAATCCCCGCCGTGCAGCCCTGGGGCTACTGGATCGCCTATTTTACCGGCGTCGCCGTGTGCTGGGCGCTGGCCATGCTGGTCGCCTCGCGCGTCTTCCGGCGCTCGGGCCCGGCCACCGTGGCCTGCGGCTTCGCCGCGGCCCAGTCAAACACGGTGCTGGTCGGCATTCCCGTCATCCTGAAAGCCTTCGGGGAAGCGGGCGCCGTTCCGCTCGCGCTGCTTCTGGCGGTGCACCTGCCGGTGACCATGACGGCGGCGACGCTCCTGGCCGAAGGGCGCGGCGCTTCGCCGGCGGTGATCCTGCGCAAGCTCGCCACCCACCCCATCATCATCGGCATCATCCTGGGCTCGCTCTTCCGCCCGCTGGTGCCGGTCGCGCCCGACGTGCTCTGGACCGTGGTGGACGGCCTCGCCGCCACCGCCGTGCCCTGCGCGCTCATCTGCCTCGGCATCGCGCTCCATAGTTACGGGCTGGAGAGCGGACTGAAGCTGCCGGCCATCCTCAGCGCGCTCAAGCTGCTGCTGCACCCGCTGATCGTGTTCCTGTTGGCCACCCGGGTCTTCGATATGCCTCCGGCCTGGTCCGGCGTGGCCGTGATGTTCGCCGCCTGCCCGTGCGGCATCAACGCCTATCTCTTCGCCGAACGCTACAAGGAAGGCATGGCCGAGGCCTCGACCGCCATCGCCCTGTCGACCCTATTGTCGGTCGGAACCATGGTGATCTGGCTCGCCGTGCTCGGCGTCCGGCCCTGACGGGACAGGAAAGCCGAGCCTGAGGCGCGCCTCGCGCGCGGTCAGCCCCTCGGCCCGCAACTGCGCCAGCGTCGTCGAGCCCCGGCTCTTGGAGAGCTTGTCGTGGCTCTCGTCGAGCACGAGCTCATGGAACTGGTAGCGCGGCGTCGGCAGCCCGAGCAGGACCTGCAGCAACACATGCACGTCGGTCGCCGCCTCGAGGTCCTCCCCGCGCACCACATGCGTCACGCCCTGGGCCGCGTCGTCCGCCACCACCGCCAGGTGATAGCTGGTCGGCGTCTCCTTCCGCGCCAGCGTGACGTCGCCCCAGCGCGCGGGCTGCGCCCTGACCTCGGCCTCGCGCCCGTCCGGCCAGAAGCGGACGTAGCTGAGCTGGCGGCCCGCCGCCTCGATCGCGGCCGCCATGTCGAGCCTCAGCGCATGGGGCTCCCCAGACGCGACACGCTCCGTGCGCTGCGCCCCGGACAGCGCCCGGCACGTGCCCGGATACAGGATCGCACCGTCCGGATCCCGCAGCGGCTCGGCGCCCGACGCGTCCGCCGCCTCCCGGATCGCGGTGCGGCTGCAGGCGCACGGGTAGAGCAGGCCCCGTGCCGCCAGCCGGTCGAGCAACACCCCGTGCTCCGCCAGATGCTCCGATTGCCGGCGGGGCTCGCCCGCGAAGGCGATGCCCAGCCAGTCGAGGTCGTCGCGGATGTGAGCCTCGAACTCGGGCCGGCAGCGGGTCGGGTCGATGTCCTCGATCCTCAGCAGCAGCTTGCCCCCGAGCCGCGCCGCCTCGGCCTCGTTGCGCAGCGCCGAAAGGGCATGGCCCAGGTGCAGCCGCCCGTTCGGGCTCGGCGCGAATCGGAAAACGGGTTGCGTCACGGGCTCTTGCATGGCTCGGCACAGTGGCGGACAAACGCGGCATCGCGAAGACGGATGAGACATGGCCAGGCGAATCGAATGCGAGAGTGACATCGCCGAAGGGCTCGCGGACCTCGTCCGGCTCGATCCGCGCTTCGCCCCGCTGGTCGAGGCGGCGAGCCCGCTGCCCCTGCGCCGCGCGAAGGCGGGCTTCGAGGGCCTCGCGCAGACCATCGTCTCGCAGCAGCTCTCCGTGGCCTCGGCCCGGGCCATCTGGGCGCGTGTCGCCGCGTGCTACCCGGATCTGTGCCACGACCACATCCGCGCCGCGACCGAGGAGGAGCTGCGCGCCTGCGGGCTGTCGGGGCCAAAGGTCAGGACGCTGCGCGCCATCGCCGAGGCAGCCGCCGAGGGACGGCTCGACTTCGCCTTCCTCGATACGGCCGCGCCCGACGAGGTTCACGCGATGATGACGGGCGTGAAGGGCATCGGGCCCTGGACCGCCGACATCTACCTCATGTTCCATCTGGGCCATGCCGATGTGTTCGCCGCGGGCGACCTCGCCCTGCAGGAGGCCGTACGCATCGGCTTCGGCCTGCCGGCGCGGCCCGGCGTCAGAGAGCTGTCCGAGATGGCGGCCGCCTGGTCGCCGTGGCGAGCCGTCGCGGCTCGCCTGCTCTGGAGCTATTACAACGCCGTCAAGACGCGCGAGGGTGTGGCCGTCTGAGCCCTGCCGTCTGAACTGTTCCGCCATCCGGAATGGTCCGGGTTTTGCGACGTGTCCGATCTGCGAAACTGTCCGCAGGCCGGAAGGAACGCGACGTGCTCCACACCCCCGATCATCCCGACAAGGACTTGCCGCTGACGCAGGACATGCGGCTTCTCGGCCAGATCCTCGGCGACACCGTCCGCGACCAGGACGGGGAGGCCGCTTTCGAGGTGATCGAGACCATCCGCCGCCTGAGCGTCGCCTTCAGCCGCAACGCCGACGAGGCGGCCGGCCGCCAGCTTCAAACCGTTCTGCGCCAGCTCTCGCCGGCCGAGACGGTCTCGGTCATCCGCGCCTTCAGCTATTTCTCGCATCTCGCCAACATCGCCGAGGATCGCCATCACATCCGCCGGCGCAATCTGAGGCAGGCGCGGGGCGAGCATCAGGAGGGCTCGCTGGCCCGCAGCCTGCGCCGGCTCGAGGAAGCGGGCACGAGCCGCGCCGCCATCGTCGAGAAGCTCGCCGGCGCCTATGTCTCGCCCGTGCTGACCGCCCATCCCACCGAGGTGCAGCGCAAGAGCACGCTGGACGCCGAGCGCGAGATCGCCCGCCTGCTCGCCGAACGCGACATGCTGCAGGGCCCGCGCGAGCGCGAGCGCAACGCCGCCCTATTGCGCGCCCGCATCACCCAGCTCTGGCAGACGCGCATCCTGCGCGACACCAGGCTGACCGTGCGCGACGAGATCCAGAACGTGGTGGGTTACTACGAGCGCACGTTCCTCACGGAGATCCCCGCCCTCTACGCCGAGCTCGAGGAGCATCTGGGCGGCCCGGTCGCCTCCTTCTTCCGGATGGGCAACTGGATCGGCGGCGATCGCGACGGCAACCCCTTCGTCGACGCCGGCAC
>JAIXZF010000191.1 GCA_027489835.1 Hyphomicrobiales bacterium | reverse complement strand
GCCTGAAGCTTCGTTCAGGGAGGACGTCAACGGCCTGCGGGCGCTCGCCGTGCTCGGCGTGCTGCTCTTCCACTACGATGCGCCCTACCTGTCGGGCGGCTATGCCGGCGTCGACGTGTTCTTCGTGATTTCCGGCTACCTGATGACCCGCATCATCGCCACGCGGATGGAGCGGGGCAGCTTCTCGCTCTGGCGCTTCTGGGGCGACCGCGCCCTGCGCATCGCGCCGCCGCTGGCCTTCATGCTGGCCGCGCTGCTTGTCTTTGGCCTGTTCTGGATCGACGCGCTGACGCTGGCGGAGATCGCTGACGAGGCGCTCCGGGCCGCCGGCTTCGTCTCGAACATCCATTTCTGGCGCAGCGTCGGGTATTTCGACCTCCGGGCCGATCAGAAATGGCTGCTGCACACCTGGTCGCTGGGCGTCGAATGGCAGTTTTACCTCGTCTTTCCCTTCCTCATGCTGGCGCTTTACCGGCAGCCCGCCTCCGCCCTGTCGAGGGGGCTCGTGGTGCTGCTTGTCGCCTGCGCCTCCTTCCTGCCGGCGGTCGTGCTCGATCGCCATCATCCGGTGACGCTGTTCTACCTGCTGCCCTTCCGGGCTTGGGAACTGCTCGCGGGGTGCCTCGTCGCCATCGCGGCGCCCTCGCTGGCGCTGGGGGCGAAAGGCCGGAGCCGGCTCGCTTTGGCCGGCCTTGCCGCCATCGTCGCCGCCTTCATCCTGTTCGACCGGCAGTCGGCCTGGCCGTCATGGGGCACCCTCCTGCCCGTCGCCGGCGCTTCGGCGGTGATCCTCGCGGCAGCCGACAGGCCGGCCTGGGCTGCCAACCCTCCGGTTCGCGCGCTCGGGCTGTGGTCCTATTCGATTTACCTCTGGCATTGGCCGTTCCTGGTGCTGTGGACCTATTCGGGTCTCGAGGGGGCGCTGGCCGCCCCGGCCTTCGCGGTCTTCTTCCTGGCGGGCGCCGGCCTCGTGTCGCTGGCGGGCCAATGGTTCGCCGCACGCGGCCCGGCGGCCCGAAAGGGCCAGCTTGCGGTCACCTTCGCGGGCTGGACGGCCGCGGCCGGCCTCGCCGGCGCGCTTGCCCTCGACGGCGGCGCCCCCTGGCGCCACCCATCGGGAGCGCCTTGGGTGGAGAACCTGCGCGAAGCATCCCGCGACTGGCGCTTTCCTTCCAATTGCAACGCCTTGCAGAAGGACGGCGCGCCCAAGATCTGCGGCTTCAACCTCGACGCGGCGGGACCCCCGGTCGTCTTCCTCGGCGATTCCCATTCGGCGCTCTGGTACAGCCGCTTCCTCGGCCGCGCGCGGGAGGCCAGCCAGGCCCCGGTGCATTTCCTCACTGCCGCGGCCTGCCCGCCCCTGCCTGACGTCAACCGCGTCGGCAACCATGTCCGGTGCAGCGCCTTCTACGAGGCCGCGATCCGGCACCTCGAGGCGCAGCCACCCCGGCGGCTCGTGATCACCTCGATCTGGACGACCTATGCCCGGCTCGACGGACCGGACTCGATCTGCTTCATGCGAGGCGACCGCTGCGTGGCGCCCGAGACGCAGGCCGAACTCTCGAACGGCCTGCGCGCCGCCTTCGTGCGCTCCGCCCCCGCGCTCCAGCGGCTGCAGCGCAGCGGCGTCGAGATCGTGATCATGCTGCCGATCCCTATCCACGACGAGAGCATCCCGCTCGCTCTGGCGAGGGACGACATCCATGGCCGCCCGAGAAGCGCGGCGCTCGGCATCGACCTCGCCGGCTTCCGCAGCCACAATGCCGAGATCATCGGGATGCTGAAGGCCTATGCCGCAAGCCTCGGCGCGGCGGTGATCGACCCGACCGAGCCCATGTGCGCCAACGGCTCGTGCAGCACCGTCGATGCCGCGCAGGTCCCGCTCTACGTCGATTCCAACCACCTCACCGGCGCGGCCCTGCGCACGGAACGGTTCGGCTTCATCGACGCGCTGGTCGAATGAGGCGGAGTCTCAGGCCAGAGCGCTTCGGCCGATGCTGTCATAGCGGAAGCCGGCCGCCGCCATCGCCGCCGGATCGAACACGTTGCGCAGGTCGACCAAGGCCGGCGTCGCCATCGCGTCGCGCATGCGGGCGGGGTCGAGATCCCGGAACTCGTCCCATTCGGTGACGAGCACCGCCGCGTCCGCGCCCTCGAGGCATTCATAGGCATCGCGTCGGTAGTCGATGTCCTTCAGGTGCCGCCGCGCATTGGCCATGCCTTCCGGGTCGTAGGCCCTGATCCTGGCTCCCGCATCCTGGAGGGCGGTGATGATGGCGATGGACGGCGCCTCGCGCATGTCGTCCGTGCCCGGCTTGAAGGTCAGTCCCAGCACCGCGACCGTCTTGCCGCGCACCTCGCCGCCGGCGATGCGGATGACCTTCCGCGCCATGGCGCGCCGCCTCTGGTCGTTGACGGTCACCAGCGTCTCGACGATGCGCATCGGCAGACCGGCATCGTGCGCGGTCTTGAGGAGCGCCATCGTGTCCTTGGGAAAGCACGAGCCGCCGAAGCCGGGGCCGGCGTTCAGGAACTTCCGGCCGATGCGGCTGTCGAGCCCGATGCCGGCCGCCACGTCCCCGACATTGGCGTCCACGGCCTCGCACAGATCGGCGACCTCGTTGATGAAGGCGATCTTCGTGGCGAGAAAGGCGTTGGCGGCGTATTTGATCAGCTCCGATGACCGGCGCGAGACCACGAGCAGGGTCGAGCCCTGCCCGGTGATCGGCGCGAACACGGCGCGCAGCGCGGCCTCGGCGGCTGCGTCGTCAGTGCCGACCACGATCCTGTCGGGCTTCATGAAGTCGGCGATGGCGGCGCCCTCGCGCAGGAATTCGGGGCTCGAGGCCACCGACAGGCGCTTGCCGGGCGCCGTCTCCGCCATGATCCGCGCAACGTCGTCGCCCGTGCCCACCGGCACGGTGGATTTGGTCACCACGACCGTCCCGTCGCGCGCCGCCTGCGCCACCTGCCGCGCCGAGGCGAACACCTGGCTGAGATCCGCATGGCCATCGCTGGCGCGCGGCGGCGTGCCCACGGCGATGAACACGATCTCGGCCCCGTCGCAGCCGCTGGCGATCTCGGCGGTGAAGCGGATGCGGCCCTCCGCCCGGTTGCGGGCCATCAGCTCGCGCAGGCCCGGCTCGTAGATGGGCACGTCGCCGCCCTCGAGCATGGCGATGCGTTCGGCGTCGATCTCGACGCAGGCCACATCGTGGCCGATCTCGGCCAGGCACACGCCCGTCACCAGCCCGACATAGCCGGCGCCAACCACACAAATCTTCATCCCAACCCTCGCCCGCAGCCCCGCCGGCCGGCTTCCGCCTTTCGGCAGAGCACTCATAGCTGCGGGTTTATGACAAATAAACATCCCGGCGAAGGGGTTATCGGAGAGCTTCCGTCAACCTTACCGGCGGGCCGCGTTTCGGCCATCGCCGGCCCCGCGCGAAAAATCGTCGCCGTCGGAACGCGCCGTGTCGAAATGGCCGGCTTTCGCGCGTCATCGCAACGGGAGGGCACGTCGCCGTCCCCGACAGCGAGGGAGCAACAGCATGTTCGATTTGAGGAAGGCCGCCATGGCCGCGGCGTTCTGCGCGGCGGCCGGCGGGATCGCGGCGGCGCAGGGCGGGCTCGGCGACCGCGCCAGGCTGGAAGGGCTGGCCGGCGTCTACGCGAGTTCGGCGCCGGAGCCATGGTATGGCGGATACGGCACGCGCCGCTTCGCCTTCGAGAACGGCCGCTGGAGCCTGGTCTTCACCCATGCGCTCGATGCCGGCATGCAGAACCGGACCTTCCAGTTCCGGACGGAGGGTCCCTACAAGGTGGGGGCTGCATCCGCCGCCGTCCTGGGCGCCTTCGAGACCGTGTTCTTCGAGGACGTCAAGCTCGTCACCCTGCTGACGGGCGATGCGGGCCTCGTCGCCGCCTTCGGCTTTGCGGCTTGCGGGCTCAAGGCCGGCGTCGAGGTGGACATCTCGAAGACCGGCTGCGCGGGCTGGAAGCCTGTCTCCGAATGCCGCGAGGACCACGACCTTCTCGCGATCACCCAGGCGGGGCTTCATTTTGGCGTGCGGCCGCGCGACAACGACATGTGCACGGCCGAACGGCGCCCGACGGCGCTGCTCCAGCCCGTCATCCGGCAGTGAGGCTCATCCCATGAAGTTCGTCATCCTCAACTACGTGAAGCCCCGCAACTTCGCCGATGTCCAGCCCGAGAACGACCCTGACGGGCCGGCCTGGGGCGCCTACACCAAGGCGCTCCTCGATGCAGGCGTGATGGTCGGCGGCGCGGCCCTCCGGCCCTCGCACACCGCGACCACGATCCGCCTCTCGGAAGGCCGCCGCGATCTTCATGACGGCCCCTATGCCGAGACCAAGGAGCAGCTCGGCGGCTTCTACCTCATCGACGTGCCGGATCTCGACGCCGCGCTCGAGTGGGCCGCCCGCAACCCGGCGGCCTCGCTCGGCGCCGTCGAGGTGCGCCCGCTGGTGCAGGGCTGAGCGATGGGCCGGGAAGCCGGCCGGCCTGACAGCGCGGGCGAAGCCCGGGACGCAGCCGCATTGGCGGCGGAGCGCGTCGCCCGCCTGTCCTACGGCAAGCTTGTCGCCATGCTGGCCGTCCGCTCCCGCGACATCGCGGGGGCGGAGGACGCGCTGGCGGAGGCCCTGCTCCGCGCCATCGCCGACTGGCGGCGGTTCGGCCCGCCCGCCAATCCGGAGGCCTGGCTCGTCACGGTGGCCCGGCGCATCGATGCGGACCGCTGGCGCCGGGCCGTAGTCGCGGCCGAAGGTGCAGGAGACTGGCTCCTGCGCGAGGATGGGCGGCTGGCCTCGGCCGGCCTCGAGATCCCCGACGACCGCCTGCGGCTGATGCTGGTCTGCGCCCATCCGGCCATCGATCCGGCGATGCGCACGCCGCTGATGCTGCAGGTCGTGCTGGGGATCGACGCACGCCGCATCGCCTCCGCCTTCCTCGTGTCTCCGGCGGCGATGGGCCAGCGGCTCTCGCGCGCCAAGGCCCGCATCGCCGAGGCGGGCCTGCGCTTCGAGCTGCCCTCGCGCGCCGACATGCCCGGCAGGGCAGAGGCGGTGCTGGACGCCATCTATGCGGCTTACTCGCTGGGATGGGACATCGCCTTCATTGACGCCGGGCGCAGCCGCGACCTTGTCGAGGAGGCGCTCTGGCTTGCCCGCCTCGTCGCGGACCTCGCGCCGGAACAGGCCGAGGCCCATGCGCTCCTGGCGCTGGTGCTGTTCGCCGAATCCCGCCGCGCCGCCCGCCGCGATCCCGCCACCGGCCGCTTCGTGCCCCTCCTGGAGCAGGATACCGGGCTGTGGGACGCACAGCTGATCGCCGAGGCCGAGCGCGCGCTCCGGCAGGCCGGCACGCTCGGGGACCGGGGCCGTTTCGGCTATGAGGCGGCCATCCAGGCCGTGCACGCGGCCCGCAGGCGAACCGGCACCGCGGACTGGAGCGCCATCGAACACCTCTACCGTGGGCTCGTCGCGGCCTCGCCGACCCTCGGCGCCCGCATCGGCCACGCCGTGGCGCTCGCGGAGACGGCCGGCGCGGCCGAGGCCCTGACGCAACTCGACGCGATCCCGGCCGCGCGCGCGACGCAGCATCAGCCCTACTGGGTGGCGCGCGCCCATCTGATGACCTTGGCCGGAGACAAGGCTGGCGCGATGGAGGCCTACGGGAAGGCGATCGGCCTCACCGAGGACGCAGCCTCGCGCCGTTTCCTGACGGACCGCAGGGAGCGTCTCGACAGCTGAGCCGGGCTGCGGGGAACCAGCCAAGGCGCCGCATCCATTCCGGTCCGAACCCGCCGGCGCGTCAGCCGCGCGCGCTCTTCGGCCCCGCGGCCGCGCTGGTCCCGTCGGCAAGCGCCAGCAGCGCCTTGGCGCCTCCGGGGGCGAAGGTGACGGCGCGCGTTCCTGCCTCCCGCCGGCACCAGCCGCGCTTCACGGCGAGCTGGGCTATGGCCGCCCCGAGGCTGCCCGCCAGATGGGGCCTGCGCTCGGACCAGTCGAGGCATGAGCGGCACAGCGGACGGGGCCGGGCCTCCAGTTCGGCAAGGTCGATGCCCTGCGCCACGAAACGCGCGCGGCCCGTCGCCGACACGGCAAGGCCATCCGCAGCCGCGACGAGCAGGCCGTCCGCGATGAGCTTCGCATGGAGCGCCGTCGCCACCTCTCCGGCCAGATGATCGTAGCAGTAGCGCGCCTTTCTCATCGCCGGATCGCGCGGCCCTGGCCGGCTGCGCGTGGAGCCGATCCGAGCTGCAAGCCCCATCAGGGCCTCGACGGCCTCGGCGACGTCGGCGCCCGCGATGCGGTAATAGCGGTGCCGGCCCTGCACCTCCACCACCAGGAGCCGGGCTTCGACCAGCTGGTTGAGATGCGCCGAGGCGGTCGAGGCGGCGACGCACGCCTCCGCCGCGCATTCACGCGCCGTCAGGGCGCGGCCCGCCATGAGCGCCGCGAGGATGTTGGCCCGTGCCGGCTCGCCGATCAGCGAGGCGATCCGGGCGATGTCGGGTCCGTCCTTCATGCGCCGATCAAAGCATGATTGGCGGCGAAATGCTTCGGTGCGCATCGAACCATCGCGGCCAAGACGCGAGATAGGCTGCACGCTTCCCGATCAGCCGGAGGCTTTCATGATCACCTGCTTCATCCGCTACGAACTCGAGCCGTTCAGCCAAGAGGCGTTCGGCTGCTACGCGCGCATGTGGGGCCAGGCCATCCCCGCCTGCGGAGCCGATCTCATCGGCTATTTCGGCCCGCACGAGGGTTCGCTGACGACCGCCTACGGGGTGTACACGCTCGAATCCCTGGCGGCCTACGAGGCTTACCGCGCCAGGCTCAAGGCCAGCGAAGCCGGACGCGCGGCCTTCGCCTTCGCGCGGAAGGAAGGCTTTATCCGTCGGGAGGACCGCATCTTCCTGACCTTGCAATCGGCCCCTCATGCGCCCGTCGTGACGACATGATGGCCGTCATCTTCGAGGTGTGGCCGGCGCCAGGCCACAGGCAGGCCTATCTCGATCTCGCCGCCGCACTCAAGGAGGAACTCGCCGGCATGGACGGCTTCATCTCGGTGGAGCGGTTCGAGTCGCT
>JAIXZF010000104.1 GCA_027489835.1 Hyphomicrobiales bacterium | reverse complement strand
TTCAAGGAGACGGTCGACCGCTACATCGACGAGTTCGAACGGCTTCTCGACGAGGCCAGCGATGGCGGCCGCGACCAGGGCGTGGCCAACACCTATCTGACCTCGGAGACCGGCAAGGTCTACACCATGCTTGCCCATGCCAGCGGGCGCTTCGAGTGATCGAACCAACCACCCAGCCATCGTGTTGAAGCGAGGCGCTCCCCCGGGGGCGCCTTACTTCCTGGAGACGGCCCCGTTCGGGTCGCCGCCGACATGCGATGGGAGAAGCCGGCATGCTGGCCTGGCGCATTTGCGACAATGCCGAGCTGAACGGCCAGGAGGGCGCCCGCGCCTCCGCGCGCTGGCATGCCGCTCCGAGGGCCATGATCTACCTGTCGCTTTCGCCGGAAGGCGCGCTGCTCGAAATGCTGGCCCATCTCGAGACGGAAAAAGCGCCCGAAGCTTCCCAGCTTATAGAAGTGTCCGTGCCGGCCGACGCGATTACTGCGCAATTGCCCACGGGATTGCCCGAGGGCTGGCGGATCGACGAGAGCCTGACGCGCAGGATCGGCAATGAATGGTTCGACGCCGGGCGCCACCTCGCGCTGATCGTCCCGTCGGCGCTGATGCCGCCGGCCCGCAACCTGCTTCTGAACGCTTCGCATCCGGCCATCCGCGACTGCACGGTGGCGCGCATCACGCCATTCACGCTCGATGAGCGGCTGGCGCGCGGCTGACGGGGCTCAGGCCCTCGCCGCCCAGCGAACGATCTCGCGGAGGACCTGAGACAGGGCCTGGTCGAGGCCTTGGGCGGCAGAGGCGCCGCTGACGCCCGAGACGGGAACGCGCGCGGAAAACGCCCTTGCGGCACTGACGCGGCCCGATCGGTCGCTGACGATGCGAACCGTGACCTCGACCACCGCCTGCGACTGGACAGCATCGATGCCGAAGCTCCGGATGTCGGAATTCAAGGCGTAATCGGCCACGACCCGGTCGCCGGGCCGTCCGACGCGTCCCAGGCGAGAGGCATTCTCGAAGGTCTGGATCAGCCGGACCTGAAACAGGCGCGGCAACCGGTCGGCCCATTGCCCGTCCGGCAGATAGGACAGCGCGCCGCGGTCGCGCACCAGGATGCGGTCGGAATCGAGGGCCTGCACCGTGGTCGGCTCGTTGACCACGAGCTGCGCGCGCGAAGCTCCGACGCGGCCGAGATCGCCCGGCGCGGTGAGATCGAAGGTCGTGCGCTGGGGATCGCCTCCGCAGGCCGCCAGCAGCAGGGGCAGCGCCACGGCCGCGAGGCGAATGCGCCAGGGACGGGCGGAGGTCGTTCGTGTCATTTCACCGCAAACTCGAGAGGAGGCGCCATTCCTCAATGCCCGACGCTAGGGAAAGTTTCGTGGCGCCGGGAATCAGCGTCAACGTCGGCCATTATAGTCTGGAATCGACGATCGTCCCCCGAAGATGAGTTGCTGCGGATTACGCTCGAGACTGCGCAGGGTCCGGTTCACGTCGTTGAGCGTGCGGCGGCCATCGCTCGCCAGCGCTTCGATGTCGCGCAGCCCGGGGCCGGTGAAGCGGTTGATGCCGGCCGTGATCTCGGCGGTGCGCTTGTCGAGGTTGTCGGCCAGCGTGCGGATCGAGCGCGCCGCGGCGGCGACGTCCGAGAAGGCGCCCTGGCCTTCGCCGCCGGCGGCCGAGCCGAGGAAGGCCTGCGCGCCCTTGAGCACGCCCTCGACCTGATCGGCGGCGCGGTTGAGCTTCTCGGTCAGGCCCGCCACCGACTGGATCGTCTTCGTCACGTCGCCCGAGCCGCCCGCGAGCGCGGCGGTGAACCTGTCGATGTTGTCGATGGTGTTGTTGATCTTGCCGACGTCGACCTGCCGGACGATCTGGGAGATGTCGCGGCTGAACTGCTCGAGCTGGATGGCCAGCGGGCCGATGCGCTCCGCGGCGGTGGAGATGCTGGCGAGCATCTTGTTGATGCCCTCGGCGTTGTCGCCCAGCGCCTGCGAGAAGCGCTCGACATTGCGGACGGTGTTGCCGATCGAGTCGTCATTGTCGTCGACCAGCTTGCCGAGCCGCGTGAACAGGTCGTCGGTGCGGCGCGCCACGTTCCTCACGGTTTCCAGAAGGTCCTGCACCTCGGACCGCTCGGCCACGATGGTCGGCAGCGTCTGGCCCTGCTTGGCCTGAAGCTGGGGAGCTTCCGGCGTGCCGCCGATCAGCTGCACCGCGACCACGCCGGCAAGACCCTGCGCCTCGATGCGGGCACGCGTGTCCTCCCGGACCGGCGTGCGGCCGGAAATCTCGACGATGGCGTAGATGGAGCGCGGGTCGTCGGGCTGGAGCTGCATGTCCTTGACCTCGCCGACGCGAAAGCCGTTGAACAGCACGTTCGAGCCGCGGGTGAGGCCCGTGACGGAGCCGGAAAAGACGATGCGCAGCTCACGCCTGTCCCCGCCGCCGCCCAGCCCGGAGAACCAGTAGACGAATCCGAAAGCGGCCGCGAGAACGGCAAGGGTGAACACGCCGACAAGCGCGTAGTTGGCCTTGGTCTCCATCTTGCTCGCGGCTAGCCTTTCATCCGGGCGAGCGCGCGCTCGCCCTTGAAGTACGATTGCACCCAGGCGTTCGGGCACTCGACCATCTCGTCCATGGTCCCGACCGCCACGACTTTCTTGTCGGCCAGCGCGGCGATTCGGTCGCAGGCGGAGGCCAAGGAGTCGAGATCGTGCGTTACCATGAACACCGTCAACCCCAAAGTCCGCTGCAAGGTCCGGATGAGGTCATCGAACTCCGCGGCGCCGATCGGATCGAGGCCCGAGGTGGGTTCGTCGAGGAAGACGATCTCGGGATCGAGGGCAAGGGCGCGGGCCAGCGCGGCCCGCTTGATCATGCCGCCCGACAGCTCCGACGGGGCCTTCGACGCGGCGTCGGGCTTGAGGCCGACCATCTCGATCTTGAGGGCAGCGAGCTCGTCCATCAGCGTCGGCGAGAGGTCGAGATACTCGCGCATTGGAACCTGGATGTTCTGCGCCACGGTGAGCGAGGAGAACAGCGCGCCATGCTGGAACATGACGCCCCAGCGCTTCTCGATAGCGCGGCGCTCCGCATCCGACGCCTTGTCCAGGTCCTGCCCGAAGACCTCGATGGAGCCGGAGCGCTTCTGCACCAGCCCGAGGATGGTGCGCGTCAGCACGGATTTGCCGGTGCCAGAGCCGCCCACGAAGCCCAGGATCTCGCCGGCCTTCACGTCGAGCGAGAGCCCGTCGAGGATCACGCGCTCGTCGAAGCCGACCACGAGGTCGCGCACCCGGATGATCGGATCACCGGGAGCGAGGCGCGGAGCGGGCGCGGGAGCGTCCATCGTCAGAACCGGATCGCCGCGAAGAACATGGCGAACAGCCCGTCCACGACGATGACCATGAAGATCGCCTTGACCACAGACGCGGTGACCTGACGGCCCAGCGATTCAGCGGAGCCCTGCACGTTCATGCCCTCGATGCAGGCGATAGCGCCGATGACGAGGGCCATGAACGGCGCCTTGATGAGGCCCGCGGCGAAATGTTTGGCGGTGATGACGCCCTGCAGGCGGGCGAGGAAGGTGTCCGGTGCGATGCCGCCATACAGCCACGCCACCAGACCTGCGCCGAAAAGGCCTGCCATCGAGGCGAGGAAGCTCAGGATCGGCATGGCGATGATGAGCGCCAGGATGCGCGGCACGACGAGCACGTCGACGGGGTTGAGGCCCATCACGCGCAGGGCGTCGATCTCCTCGCGCATCTTCATCGAGCCGATCTCGGCGGTGAAGGCCGATCCCGAGCGCCCCGCGATCATGATGGCGCAGAGCAAGATGGAGAGCTCCCTGAGCGTGATGATCCCGACGAGATCGACCACGAAGGCGGTGGCGCCGAAGCGCTGGAGCTGGACGATGCCCTGCTGCGCCACGATGCAACCGACCAGGAAGGTGATCAGGATGATGATGGGCGCGCCGCGGAAGGCGATCAGCTCGAGCTGGTTGACCAGCGAGGCCCAGCGGAAGCGGCTCGACCGGAAGAGGGCGCGGCCGATGGCCACGACGATCTCGCCGATGAAGCTGACGCCGCGCACGAGGTCATGGCCGAAATTGACGATGGTGCGCCCGATGTCGGACAGAAGATCGACGAAGCGCGACTTGCGCTGCGGCGCGACCTGCAGTCCACGCCGCTTGACCGCATCGATCAGGGTGCGGTGAAGCGGCGAGGCGCTGCGGACCTCGACCCGGACCCCGTCGCTGCCGAGATCGTGCGAGAGCCTGTCGATCACGTGCGCGCCCAGCGTGTCCAGCCGGCCGACGCCACCGATGTCGAGTTCGGCCCGGCGCGCGTCTCCGAGCTGCTCGGGAAGCTGGCGGGCGACCTCCTCAAGCCGGCGGCCATGGTCGAGCGTCCACTCGCCGCTCAGCGCGATGATCGCGACTTCGCCGTTGCGCGTGATGTCGAAGCCGGGGGAGGGAAGCGTCTGTGTCATCTTTCCGGTGCGAGGCCGGTCGGGCGGATGGCGCCGGGCTCGTCGACAGGTAACGCGCGGGGAGGCGGAAAGTCGAGGGCAAGACGCTGCGCCCTGCGATATGTGATGGCCAGAAGAACAAGGCCGGCCGCCGCGACGGGCAGCATGAACAGGAAGACCTGCCCGCCCCAGCGTTCGTAGATGAGGCCCGAGAGCAGCGTGGCCGCGCCCATCATGCAGGCGTTCACGGCGCTGAGGCGCCCTTGCGAGAAGGCCGAGCGCCCCGGCGGGGCCAGCAGCGCGATCAGTGCCATGACGCCGAGGAGCTGAGCGCCGAAGCTCAGGGCATGGAGCAGCTGAAGGGCGAGGATGGCCGGGAACGAGGTCGCGAACGGCATCAGAGCGAAGCGCAGCAGCGCCGCGAGCCCGGCGATCGCCAGGAAACCCATGGCGGACGTGGCGCTCCGCGAGGCGCGCCGGCCCAGCGCCCACAGCATCCCGACCTCGGCCATGACCGAGGCCGACCAGAGCAGGCCGATCCTGCCGTCGTCGATGCCGAGGCTGCGCCAGTGCAGGGTGGCGAAGCCATAGAGGGCGGCGTGGCTGGCGTTGATGAGAGCGGAGGCCACGATGAAGGCGAGAAGCAGACGGGCGCGCCCGGGGGAGGCGGGCGCCGCGTTCTGCGCCTCGGCCCCTGCCGGAACGTGCCGCGTCTCGGGCGCGGCCAGCGCCACGGCGGCGGCCACGATGCAGCACAGGCTCAGCGCCACCGGCACCGCGCCGATGCCGTAGCGCGAGACCATGAAGCCAGCCAGCGTGCTCATCGCCAGGAAGGAGACCGAGCCCCACAGCCGCATCCGCGCGAAGTCGAGGCCGGGACGCAGGCGCACCTGCGCGGTCGTCAGATGGTCCCCGAGCGGAACCACGCCCGCCGACAGCACTGCCATCACCGCCATGGCCGCGATGACGGCCGAGGGGGTGGGCAGGGACATCAGCACGAGGAAGCCGAAGGCACTAAGCGCCTGCAGGATGGCGAGGACGCGCGCGGCGCCCCAGCGGCCGTCACCGAGGGACGCGATGGGCTGGGAGGCGAGCATCCTGACGATCATGCCGATGGCGAGGGTGAGGCCGATCTGACGGTCGCTGAGGCCCTGCGAAGCCAGCCAGGCCGGCATGAAGGGCATGTGGATTCCGATGCCGGCGAAGTTGGCCGCCTGCAGCGCGCTGAGGCGCAGCGCGGGGCTGTCCGTGGCCCTGGAGGGCGCAGCTTCGGCTTGGGGGGCGGGCATGGACGTTTTGTTTACCGGGCCGGTGCTATTAACCTCGTGTTTGAAGCCGGGACAGCCACGATTCGCGCGCGGCACCATGTCCCTCGCACATGGCGCATGATGACGAGCGAATCCAGGTCCCTTTCCACGCTCACGGCGGCCGATTTCGACGCCATCGAGCAGGCCGTGATGGAGACCGCGCGCGGGCGCTGGTTCCTTCGCGAGTTCGCGGCCCGCAACCGGCATGCCGACACCTCCGTGCTGCTGCAGGCCATCGGGCGGCTCGAGAGTGCCGTCAGCGGCGAGCGGGCGCTCGAGCAGATCGACCGGGTGCGCTTCGATCTTCTGGAGATGGCGAAGTCCATTGCCGGGCTGAAGCATGAGCTCGACAGCGCCGAGCATGGCGAGGCAGGGCAGACCCGCTTCGGCGACGCGACCAACGCGCTCGATGGAATCGTCCGCACGACAGAATCGGCGACGTCCAGCATCCTCGGCGCTGCCGAGCAGGTGCAGGAGATCGCCTGGAGCCTGCGCGAGCAGCAGTTCGACGAGGCCGTCTGCGACCGCATCGACAAGCTGGCGACCGAAATCTACACCGCCTGCAGCTTCCAGGACGTGACCGCGCAACGCACGCAGAAGGTCGTGCAGACGCTGCGCTTCCTCGAAGGGCGCATCAATGCCCTGGTCGACGCCTGGGCCACGCCCGGCGCGGCGGATGATTCCAGCCCGAGCGCTCCGCCGGCGGAGGATGCCGGCCTCGACCAGCACGACATCGACATCGTCGTCGTCGAGGACGAGCCCGAGGCCATGCCGAGCCGGCCGCCACGTGCGCCCGTGCTGGCCGAGCCTGTCTCGGAGCCCGAGCCTGAAGCCGCCGCCGTGATGGGCGCCTACGACTGGGCGCCCGCGGAGCCGGTCAGCGTCGAGCACGAGGACCTGATGGCGACCGACGACCAGCAGGTGGTGATCGACGACACCGAACTGCTCGAGGTCGATTTCGTGGATAACGAGGGCGACGCGCATCCCGACCTCACGGTCAAGGCTCCGCCGCGCCGGACCAGCGCCATGCCGACTCTGGCCGAGATCGACGCCATGCCGGCCACCACCAAGGCGCTCATCTTCGGCTGAGCCTTCGGCGCAGGCCCGTTTGCCAAGAATGCGCTGGCGCCTGCGGTTGCTCCGCTCCATAAAACGCGTCTGCACGGGAGCTTGCACATGGATCTTGGACTCAAGGGCCGCACGGCCATCATCTGCGCATCGAGCCGCGGCCTGGGGCGCGGAACCGCGTTCTCGCTGGCGCGGGCCGGCTGCGACGTGGTGCTGAACGGCCGGGACTCTGGCGTGCTTGAACGCACGGCGCGCGAGATCCGCGAAGAGACCGGCGTGAAGGTCACGGCGGTCGCCGCCGATGTCGGCACGGCGGCAGGGCAGGAGGCGCTTCTTGCGGCCGCTCCGCAGCCCGACATCCTGATCAACAACAATGGCGGACCGCCGCCCAAGGGCTTCCGCGAGATCGATCGCGCCGCGATGATCGACGGCGTGACGCAGAACATGGTGACGCCGATCGAGCTGATCCAGCGCGTGATCGACGGCATGATGGCCCGCAAGTTCGGTCGTATCGTCAACATCACCTCGGCCAGCGTCGTGACCCCCCTGCCGGGGCTCGATCTGTCATCGGGCGCGCGCGCCGGCCTCACCTCTTTCCTGGCGGGCGTCGCTCGCGAGGTCGCCCATGCCGGCGTAACGATCAATAACGTGCTGCCCGGCATGTTCGACACGGACCGGCTGCGGGGCACGACGGAGAAGCTCGCCAAGGCCAACGGCACGACGCCGGAAGAGATGGCCAAGCGCCGCCTCGCGAACGTTCCAGCCGGGCGCTTCGGCACGGCGGAAGAGTTCGGCGAGCTTTGTGCCTTCCTGTGCTCGCAGCAGGCGGGCTACATCACCGGCCAGAACATCCTGATCGATGGCGGCTCGTTCCGCTCGGCGTTCTGAAGGCTGCGGCGACGTCGGCGGGGCTCATGGCTTCGTCGGCGACCCGGCATGGCCGCGGCGCACCCGGCGGACGGCCAGCGCCACGCCGATGACCACGAGCGGCAGGGCGAACGCTGCCGCCAGCGACGGATCGGGGCCCCCGCCCTTGTCCTTCCAGGCCTTGAAGACGTAGCCGAGCAGGCCGAGCACGTAATAGCTCACGGCTGCCACGGACAGGCCCTCGACCGTCTGCTGCAGGCGAAGCTGGACCTGCGCGCGCTCGTTCATCGCGCGCAGCAACTCCTGGTTCTGGCTTTCGAGGTCGATGTCCACCCGGGTCCGCAGCAACTGCGCGGCGCGGGCCAGCTTGCGCGACAGGTTCGCTTGCCGCTCCTCGGTGGACAGGCAGGTGCGGATGGCCGGGGCCAGCCGGCGCGACAGGAAGCCCGCCAGCGTGGTCTGCCCGGGCAGCGCCTTCTCGCCGATCGCCTCCAGCCTGAGCCTGACCAGCTCGTCATAGGCGCGCGTGGCGCCGAACCGGAACAGCGAGGCCGCGGCGCCGCCCTCGAGCTCGGCTGCGAGCTCCGTCAGCTGCGACAGCAGCTTGCGGTTGGCCTCGAAGCCTTCTGTCGCCTGCATCTGCTGCATCAGCCAAGGCAATTGCAGCTCGATCTTGCGGATGGAGGGCGAGAGTGCCTGCGCCTCGGGCAGGCCGAGCAGCGCGAAGGTGCGGTAGGTTTCGATCTCCAGCGCGCGCTGGACAAGAGCGCCGGCGCGCGCCGGCGTCAGCGCGTCGTCGAGGATGAGCAGGCGCACGAAGCCGTCCGGATCGGCGCGGAAGTCTGTGGCGAGCACCGCGCCGTTGTCGTCGACGCGGGAAGCGGC
>JAIXZF010000175.1 GCA_027489835.1 Hyphomicrobiales bacterium | reverse complement strand
GCCCGCGCGGCGTCCACGGTTTACCCTCGCCTCACGGAAACCTCAAGGGTCTTGTGTCTTATATAAGACTTAGGCATAAGGAGCGGGCCGCCCTCAGCGCAAGCCGTCGACGGCAGGGAGCAAGGCGCCCGTCAGAGGCGCATCCGACACGACAGGGAGAGACGCGTGGCAGCGGTGACCATCCGCAAGGTCCGCAAGGTCTTCGGCAAGGTGGAGGTGATCCACGGTGTCGACCTGGCCTTCGGGGACGGGGAATTCGTCGTGCTCGTCGGCCCATCGGGCTGCGGCAAGTCCACCTTGCTGCGCATGATCGCAGGGCTCGAATCGGTGACGGGCGGCGAGATCGACATCGGCGGCAAGGTCATCAACGACCTTGCCCCGCGCGACCGGGACATCGCCATGGTGTTCCAGGATTACGCGCTCTATCCGCACAAGAGCGTCTACGACAATATGGGCTTCGGCCTGAAGATGCGCGGCGCCTCGCCCGACGAGATCGCCGAACGCGTCAAGGAAGCGTCCGAGGTTCTGCAGATCGGGCATCTGCTCGACCGCAGGCCGGGCCAGCTTTCGGGCGGGCAGCGCCAGCGCGTGGCCATGGGGCGCGCCATCGTGCGCCGGCCGAAGGTGTTCCTGTTCGACGAGCCGCTGTCCAACCTCGACGCCCAGCTCAGGGCCGAGGTCCGCATCGAGATCAAGAAGCTGCACCAGCGCTTCGGAACCACCATCGTCTACGTCACCCACGACCAGGTCGAGGCGATGACGCTGGCGGACCGGATCGCCGTCCTCAAGGGCGGGCATCTCGAGCAGTTCGCGACGCCGGACGAGATCTACAACAAGCCTGCCTCGAAGTTCGTGGCGGGGTTCATGGGCTCGCCGCCGATGAGCTTCGCCCGCGTCACAGCTAGCGCTGACGGCCGCATGCTCGCCATGCCGGACGGCACCGCCCTGCCCGCGCCCGCGGCGCTGAAGGGCGGCGGCGCCTATGACGCCGGCTTCAGGCCGGAACACGTGAAGCTTGGCGCCGATCAGGTGCCGCGCGGGGCGAACGCGAAGGCGAGGGTCGAGATTCTCGAACCGCTCGGCGCCGAAACGCTCGCCCTCCTGTCGATCGGCGGAGCATCCCTGACGGGGCGCTTTCCGCCGCAGGCCGGGGTCAGGCCCGGCGAAGAGGTCACCGTCTCGCTCGGCGCGGGCGACATGCACCTGTTCGACACCGAAACCGGCAAGGCGCTCGCCGCCTGACGCCGCAACAGCAAACTCCAGGGAGAAGACCCATGCAGAAACGGACATTCCTGAGCCTGTCGCTCGGCCTCGCGCTCAGCGCCTGCGTCTCCAGCATCGCCATGGCGCAGACCACGCTGCGCATCTTCACCGGCGGGCAGCAGCGACCGGACGTGATGCGCAAGATCGCCGACGAGTACGAGAAGCGCACGCCGGGCGTGAAGATCGAGGTCGAGGTCGGCGGCGCCACCTCCGAGCAGCAGCAGCAATACCTCAACACGGTGCTGGCCTCGAAGGACGGCGCGCTCGATGTGATCCTGATCGACGTGATCCGCCCGGCGCAGTATTCCGCCGCCCAGTGGGCCGAGCCGCTTGACCAGTTCCTCGGCGCCGACAAGGACAAGGTGATGGCGCGCTACCTGCCCGCCTATCGCGAGGCCAACATCGTCGGCGGCAAGGTCATCGCCCTGCCCTACTTCGCGGACGCGCAGTTCCTCTACTATCGCAAGGACCTTCTGGAGAAGCACGGCGTGCAGCCGCCCAAGACCTGGGCCGAACTCCAGGCCGCCTCGCAGAAGATCCAGGCCGCCGAAGGCAACCCGAACCTGTCCGGCTTCCAGACCGCGGGCGCGCCGATCGAAGGCACGGTCTGCACCTATCTGGTGCCGATGTGGGGCGCGGGCGGCAATCTGACCGACGCCTCGGGCAAGCTGGCGCTGAACACGGCCGAAGCCAAGCGGCCCTTCGAGCTCTGGGCCTCGATGAAGGCGGCCAACGTGACGCCGCCGAACCTCGCGGAAATCCCGACTGACCGCATCCGCCAGAACTTCCAGGCGGGCAACCTGCTGTTCGCGATGAACTGGGGCTATGTCTGGCAGCGCACGCAGGGCGATGCCGACAGCCAGGTGAAGGACAAGGTCGGCGTCGTGCCGCTGCCGGGCTTCACCGCGGACAAGGCCGCGACCTGCGTCGGCGGCTGGCAGCTTACTGTCTCGTCCTTCTCCAAGAACAAGAAGGCGGCCTTCGACTTCGCGATGTACCTGTCCTCGCCGGAGGTCGCCAAGATGCAGGCCATCGCGGCCTCGCACCTGCCGGTCTTCCCGGAGGTCTACAATGATCCCGAGGTGCTCAAGGCCAACCCATGGTTCGCGCAGGCCCTGCCGGTGGTGCAGACCGCTCGCTCGCGCCCGGTGACGCCGGCCTATCCGCGCGTGTCGGAGATCATCCGCACCAACATGAACGCCTTCCTCGCCGGCTCGAAGACCGCCGACGCGGCCCTGGCCGACATGTCGCGCGATCTGGCGACGGTCATCAGGTGACCGCATGCCATCGTCATGGCCGGGCTTGACCCGGCCATCCGCGTTTGACGTCACCGCCGCCCTGAAACGTGGATGCCCGGCTCAAGGCCGGGCATGACGAAACGGATGGCGCATGGGGCCGACATGACCGCCAAGCTCTCCTCGCTCGAACGCACCGAACGCAGGCTCGGCCTGCTCCTGCTGCTGCCGGCGTTCGCGCTCCTGGCGGGCGTGGTGCTCTACCCGATCGCCAGCCTCATCCGCATGTCGTTCAGCGAGAACAAGCTGACCGAGCCGTGGATGGCCAAGCCCTGGATCGGCTTCGAGAACTACTCGAAGGCGCTGGGCGACGAGCGGCT
>JAIXZF010000061.1 GCA_027489835.1 Hyphomicrobiales bacterium | reverse complement strand
TCATTGCCCATCAGGCTGTTGCGGAGTTCGCTGCCGTTCAGGCTGTCGGCGAAGCGCGAGCCGATCAGCCCCTCGATGAAGGGAAAGCGGTCGCCCGCGGCCTGACCTGCGTTCAGGGTCGAATTCAGCAGATCCGCCGAGACCCACCCGGCCGCATTGCTGTAGTCGACGATGTCGAAGCCGCCCCCGCCCCAGAGGCGTACGGGCAAGTCGCCGGTCTTCGACAGCACATCGTCGCCCTCGTCGAGCAGGCGCGCCAGCCGACCGAACTCGATCGCGTCGGCCGCGGGCAGGCTCGTGCCGCTGACGCCGAGCAGGAACCCGCCGCTTGCGCTGAACACGTCGAAGTCGGTGATGGTCCCGGAAATGACCTGCGATCCATCGACGGTCGTGACGCCGAAGTCGCTGCCTCTCGCCACCACGTTCTGCCCGGTCTCCGTCAGCCAGACCAGCTGCGTCGAGCTGATGTCGAGGATGCGGACGAAACGCGCCAGGCTGAAGTTAAAGTAGTCCCCGCCGGGACTGATCCGATAGTACGCCACGATCAACTCCACAGTCGCCGCATCCACCAGGAGCGCTATCGGTAACAGTTTGGCCGTGAGCCGCAAGCCGGCGTTGACGAAGCGGTTACCATGTTCGAGCCCGGCCGGGCCCTGCGCGCCGGCTGCCGGAGCCGTTCACCTGGCTTTGGCGCGCGCCAGATCCTGCGCCTCGACCACGGCGACGGCCGTCATGTTGACCACGCCGCGGGAGGTGGTCGAACCGGTCAGGATGTGCGCGGGCTTGGCCGCGCCGAGCAGGATCGGTCCCACCGGCAGGGCGTCGCTGAGCATCTTGGCGAACTGGTAGGCGATGTTCGCCGCGTCCAGGTTGGGGAAGACGAGCAGGTTCGCCTCGCCCTTGAGGCGGGAGGATGGCAGCACGCGCTCGCGGATCATGGCGGAGAAGGCGGTGTCCGCCTCCATCTCGCCATCGCATTCCAGCAGCGGCGCGCGCTCGTTGATCAGTTGCGTCGCCTTGCGCATCTTCAGCGATGACGCGGTGTCCGACGCTCCGAAATCGGAATGCGACAGCACCGCAACCTTGGGCGTCAACCCGAAGCGGGCGACGTGCTCTGCCGCCAGCAAGGTCGCATCCGCCAGTTCCTCCGCTGTCGGATCCGCCTTCAGATGGGTGTCGGTGAGGAAGTAAGGTCCCTTGCTGGTCACGATGAGCGTCATCGCCGAGAGGTCCCGAACCCCGGGGGCCGTGCCGATGATGTCCCGGATGTGCCTGAGCCGCGACAGGTAGCGCCCTTCCAAGCCGGTGATCATCGCGTCCGCGTCGCCTCGCGCCAGAGCCAGCGCCGCGATCACGGTGTTGTTGGTGCGCACGAGGTTTTTTGCGGCCTCCGGCGTGATGCCGCGCCGGCCGGCGATGTCGAGGAAGGTCTGTACGTAGTCGCGGTAGCGCGGATCGTCGTCGGGATTGACCAGCTCGAAATCTGTCCCCGGCCTCAGGCTGAGCCCGAAGCGCTTGATCCTGGCCTCGACCACGGAGGGGCGGCCGATGAGGATGGGCACGGCCATGCCTTCTTCGAGCACTACCTGAGCGGCGCGCAGCACGCGCTCATCCTCGCCCTCGGCGTAGACGACCCGTTTGGGATCAGCCTTGGCCTGGGTGAACAGCGGCTTCATGATGAAGCCCGAGCGGAACACGAAGCGCGAGAGCTGCTCGCGATAGGCGTCCATGTCCTCGATAGGCTTCTTCGCCACGCCCGTATCCATCGCCGCCTGCGCCACCGCGGGCGCGATGCGCAGGATGAGGCGCGGATCGAACGGGTTGGGAATCAGCGATTCATCGCCGAAGGTGCGCTGCTCGCCGCCATAGGCGCGGGCCGCCACGTCGGACGGGGCCTCGCGCGCCAGCGTCGCGATGGCGCGGACGGCGGCGGCCTTCATCTCCTCGTTTATGGTCGTTGCGCCGCAATCGAGCGCGCCCCGGAAGATGTAGGGGAAGCACAGGACGTTGTTGACCTGGTTGGGGTAGTCGGACCGCCCCGTGCAAATCATGGCGTCGGGCCTGACTTTCAGCGCCTCCTCGGGCGTGATCTCGGGATTGGGATTGGCCAGCGCCATGATCAGCGGCCGGCGCGCCATGACGCGCGCCATTTCGGGCTTGAGTACGTTCGCTGCGGAGAGGCCGAGGAAAATGTCGGCCCCCTCGATCACCTCGGCGAGCGTGCGCTTGTCGGTGTCCTGCGCGTAGACGTCCTTCCAGCGATCCATCAGCACCGGCCGGCCCCTGTAGACGAGGCCTTCGAGGTCCGTGACCCAGATGTTGCCGACGTTGGCGCCGAGCCTGACCAGCAGGTTGAGGCAGGCGAGCGCCGCGGCGCCTGCGCCCGACACCACGATCTTGACGTCGGCAAGCTTCTTGTTGGCGATCTCGAGCCCGTTCGTGACAGCGGCTGCCACGATAATGGCGGTGCCGTGCTGGTCGTCGTGGAATACCGGAATGCCCATGCGGGCCTTGAGCTTCTCCTCGATGTCGAAGCATTCAGGACCCTTGATGTCCTCGAGGTTGATGCCTCCGAAGGTCGGCTCGAGCGCGGCGACGACATCGACGAACTTGTCGATGTCTTTCTGCTCGACCTCGATGTCGAAGACGTCGATGCCGGCGAACTTCTTGAACAGGACCGCCTTGCCCTCCATCACGGGCTTGGAGGCAAGCGGGCCGATGTCGCCGAGGCCGAGCACGGCGGTGCCGTTGGTGATGACGCCGACGAGGTTCTGCCGGGCGGTGAGTTCGCCCGCCTCGGCCGGGTCGTCGACGATAGCCTCGCACGCGGCCGCGACACCGGGCGAATAGGCCAGCGCGAGGTCGCGCTGGTTGCCCAGCGGCTTGGTGGCCTGGATCTCGAGCTTGCCGGGCTTCGGATGGCGATGATAGACGAGCGCGCCCGAGCGCAGATCGGCCGAGAGAGTGCTTTTGGCCATGGAAGTCATAGTCCTCGTGGTCCGGAGCTCGAAATCTCTGTTCTCCCCTTTGCCGCCCACGGTCAAGCCGGCGCGCGCCATCGGCGTCGACCGCCCCGGGGCAGATTTCGGACGGATTTCGTCGATCGCGCAAACGCTGCGGTAACCCATCGGCGATCGCGTTAACGCGACGCGTCAAGTTCGAGCTTCATTTTAACCTTTGCAGCACGGACGGCGCGCATACCGGTGGCATTGCTGCCATCGCCGCGAGGTCTGACCGATGCGGAACTTTCGAAATTTTATACGCGTGTTGCCCGTTCCCCTGTTGCGTCGCCTCGCGCGCGACGAGAGTGGTGCGATCGCCCTGATCTTCGGCTTGAGCCTGCTGCCCGTGATGGGCCTGGTGGGCATTTCCATCGATTACAATCGCGCGTCGCAGGCCCGCATGGTCGCGGCGACCGCGGCGGATGCCGCCGCCCTGGAAACCGTCAAGGCCGAGGGCACGCTCGCCCAGCGCAGGGCAAGGGGGGAAGCCAGCCTTCGCGCCAACCTGTCCACCTTGGCGACCGACGTCACGTATCGGCAGACCATCGAGCCGGTCATGCGCGACGGCGTTGAGGTCGGAATCGCGGTCGAAGTGACCGGCAACGTGCCCACCGCGATGATGGGCGTGATGGGGGTACGCTACATTCCCTTCAGGACGAGGGCCGAGGCCACCACCGGCAAGAACGAGCTGGTCGACGTCGCTTTCGTCCTCGACACCACCGCCTCGATGACCGGCTCGCGCCTTGCCTCGCTGAAGGACGCCACGACGCGCCTGCTGACTGATTTCGAGACGCGCCGCGGCAGCACCGACCAAATCCATGTCGCGGTCGTGCCCTTCGCCCAGTATGTCAACATCGGCATGTCCAACCGCAACCAGTCATGGCTGGACGTTCCTTCCGATTACCAGGTGCCGGTCACCGAGACCTGCAACATCGTGCCCGTGCGCCGGCAGGTGAACTGCCGCCAGGTTCCCGTGCCGGCCACGCCCGGTAACCCGAACCGGATGTGCAGCCGCGACGGCGTGCCCTACTCGTGCCCGCTGGCTCCGACACCGGCGACCACCCGGACACAGTGCGACACGATTGTTGGGCCGGATACAGAGCGGCAATGCACGCGGTCCGGCGGCAACTGGATGCGCTGGACCGGCTGCGTGGGCTCGCGCGCTGCGCCATTCAACGCGATCGACGGGAACTACGCAAACCGCATCCCCGGCCTGCTGAACACGACCTGCGGCCAGCCGCTGCGTCCGCTCAGCAACGACCTGAGCGGCGCGAAGAGCATGATCAACGGGCTGACCGCCAACAGCGAGACCTACCTGCCTTCCGGCCTGTTCTGGGGATGGGCTTCGTTGTCGACCCAGGTTCCTTTCCCGGGGCGGGGGTCGACTGAGGCGCTGCCCGTCAGCCGCTACATGATCCTCGTGACGGATGGGCAGAACACCAAGTCCCAGAGTGGCAACAGCGCGTTCCACAATGGCTCCAACGGGGCCGACGCGGACGCCGTCACCCTGACGATCTGCCGCAACATGGCGGCGGACAGGGCGTCGGGCATCAAGCTCTACACGATCGCCTTCGAGGTGACCGACCTGAACGT
>JAIXZF010000178.1 GCA_027489835.1 Hyphomicrobiales bacterium | reverse complement strand
CTCTCCGTCTCGCGCGCGGCCTTTTTTGTTTTTCCGGCGATCCGGACCATGCCCAGGCGGGCGGTCCTGCAAGGCGAAGGACGACCCATGAACAGCGAAGCTTCCGAGACCCCCGCCGTCCAGGCTGCCTCCTCCGAGGCCGGCCACGTCAACCGCCGCACCGTTCTCGTCGGGGCGGCCGGCCTGCTGGCCGCGGCCCGCTTAGCGTTGCCCGGCGGCGCCTTCGCTCAGGGGGCTGGGCCCGAGGTCAAGGGCACCAAGCTCGGCTACATCGCGCTCACGGATGCGGCGCCGCTGATCATCGCCAAGGAGAAGGGCTTCTACACCAAGCACGGCCTGCCCGACATGGACATCGCCCGGCAGGCGAGTTGGGGCGCGACGCGCGACAACATCGCGCTCGGCCTCGCGCGCAACGGCATCGACGGCGCGCACATGCTGCGGCCGAAGATCCACATGTACACGGCCGGCACGGTGACGGCGAACAACGTGCCCGTGCCGATGTACAACCTGCTGAACCTCAACGAGGACTGCCAGGCGATCTCGGTCTCCAACGAGTACAAGGACCTCGGCGTCGGGCTGAACTCCAGCCCGCTCAAGGCCGCTTTCGCCGCCAAGAAGGCGCAGGGCAAGGAGCTCACCGCCGCGATGACCTTCCCCGGCGGCACGCACGACCTCTGGATCCGCTACTGGTTCGCGGCCGGCGGCATCGACCCCGACAGCGACATCAAGGTCATCGTCGTGCCGCCGCCGCAGATGGTGGCGAACATGAAGGTCGGCAACATGGACGTGTTCTGCGTCGGCGAGCCGTGGAACGAGCAGCTGGTCAACCAGAACATCGGCTTCACCGCCTGCACCACGGGCGAGATCTGGAACCGGCATCCCGAGAAGGTGCTCGGCATGCGCACCGATTTCGTCGACGCCAATCCGCGCGCCACCCAGGCCATCCTGATGGCCGTGATGGAAGCGCAGATGTGGTGCGAGAAGGCCGAGAACAAGCAGGAGATGGCCGAGATCCTCAGCCGCCGGCAATGGTTCAACGTGCCGGTCGCCGACATCATCGGGCGCCTGCGCGGCGAGGTGAACTACGGCAATGGCCGCAAGGTGACCGACCCCAAGCTCGCGATGAAGTTCTGGGGCGCCAGCGGCGAGAGCTCCTATCCCTGGAAGAGCCTCGACACCTGGTTCATGGCCGAGAACATTCGCTGGGCGAAGTTCCCCGCCAACACCGACATCAAGGCCATGGTGGACCGCACCAACCGCTCTGACCTGTGGAGCGCCGCGGCCAAGGCTCTCGGCGTGGCCAACGCTCCGAGCGGCGACTCGCGCGGCGTCGAGACCTTCTTCGACGGCGTGAAGTTCGATCCGGCCGATCCCATGGGCTACCTCAAGTCGCTCAAGATCAAGCGCGCCGCGGTCTGACGCCGAGCGACCCCGCACACCCCGCGACAAGGAGCACGCCATGGCGACCGCGAAGCTGAAGACCGCCATCGATGGCGGCGTCCGGCCCGACCAGCCCAAGCCCGGCCCGCAGACGGCAGAGATCATTCCGCTGAAGCGGGCCGAGGAGGGGGCGCTGCGCCGGCAGGCGGGGCGCTTCGGCGCGTGGATTCTGGTGAGCGTGCTGCCGCCCATGCTGACCGTGGCGCTGCTGCTGCTGATCTGGCAGCTGGCCTTCTCTGGGCCGGGCGCCACTCTGCCGCCGCCCAGCACGGTCTGGAAGGAAGCCCATGACCTCATCCTGCAGCCCTTCTACTGGGCGGGCTCGCAGGATATCGGGCTCGGCTGGCGTGTGCTGACCTCGCTCCAGCGCGTCGCCATCGGCTTCGGACTTGCGGCGGTGGTGGGCGTGGCGGTCGGCTCGATCATCGGCCAGTCGATCTGGGCGATGCGGGGGCTCGACCCTGTCTTCCAAGTGCTGCGCACGGTGCCGCCGCTGGCCTGGCTGCCGATCAGCCTCGCGGCCTTCCGCGACGCCAACCCCTCGGCGATCTTCGTGATCTTCATCACGGCGATCTGGCCGATCATCATCAACACCGCCGTCGGCATCCGCAACATCCCGCAGGATTACCGGAACGTCGCCGCTGTGCTCAGGCTGAACTCGGCCGAGTTCTTCCTCAAGATCATGCTGCCGGGCGCCGCCCCCTACATCTTCACCGGCCTGAGGATCGGCATCGGCCTGTCCTGGCTCGCCATCGTGGCGGCGGAGATGCTCACCGGCGGCGTCGGCATCGGCTTCTTCATCTGGGATGCGTGGAACTCGTCGCGCCTTCCCGACATCGTCGTGGCGCTCCTCTACATCGGCCTCGTCGGCTTCATCCTCGACAAGTTCGTGGCGGCGGCCGGCCGGTTCGTCACCCGCGGCACCGCGGCGTCCTGAAAGGATCATCCATGTCCAGGCCCGACGTCACCAACGCGCCCTATCTCAAGCTCGACCACATCGCCAAGAGCTTCCAGCGCGGCGCGAGCTCCACCGAGGTGCTGCGCGACATAAACCTGTCCATCGCGGACGGAGAGTATGTCGCCATCATCGGCCATTCCGGCTGCGGCAAGTCCACCCTGCTCAACATCATCGCCGGCCTCACGCCGGTCTCGAGCGGAGCGGTGCTGCTCGAGAACCAGGAGGTCAACAGCCCCGGGCCCGACCGCGCGGTGGTGTTCCAGAACCATTCGCTGCTGCCCTGGCTGACGGTCTACGAGAACGTCGCGCTGGCGGTGAACAAGGTGTTCGGCTCGCGGAAAAGTCGGGCCGAGCGCGATGCCTGGATCCGGCACAACCTCGCGCTCGTCCACATGACGCATGCGCTCGACAAGCGGCCTTCCGAAATCTCCGGCGGCATGAAGCAGCGTGTGGGCATCGCCCGGGCGCTCGCGATGGAGCCGAAGATCCTGCTGCTGGACGAGCCTTTCGGCGCGCTCGACGCGCTGACGCGGGCGCATCTGCAGGATAGCGTGATGGAGATCCATGCGCGGCTGAAGAACACCATGATCATGATCACGCATGACGTGGACGAGGCGGTGCTGCTCTCCGACCGCATCGTGATGATGACCAACGGGCCGGCCGCGACCATCGGCGAGGTGATGGAGGTGCCGCTGGAGCGGCCGCGCAAGCGGCTCGACCTCGTCGAGGACCCGACCTATACCCACGCCCGCGCCGGCGTGCTCGAATTCCTCTATGCGCGCCACAAGGCGCCCTCGATCGCGGCCTGAGCGATGGCCGCGCGCCGCCGCGAACGCCTGCTGGTGATCGGCCACGGCATGGCCGCGGCGCGGCTCGTGGACGCGCTGGACCGGCTCGACCCCGGCGCCTTCGCCGTCACCATCGTCGGCGCCGAACCTGTGCCGGCCTATAACCGGGTGCTGCTCTCGGCGCTTCTGGCGGGCGAGGCTAGCCATGACGATATAGCGCTGCGCGATGTGGCCTGGCACGAAGCACGGGGCATGAGCCTGATCATGGGCGATCCGGTGGTCGCGGTGGACGCGAGCCATCGGACGGCACGGCTGGCCTCCGGCCTCGCCATCGGTTTCGACCGTTGCGTGTTCGCGACCGGCTCCGAGCCCGTTCGCCTGCCGCTGCCGGGCATGGACCTGCCCGGCGTCATGACCTTCCGCGATCTGGCCGACGTGGCGGCGATGGAGCGCGCCGCGGCCGAGGGCCAGCGCGTCGCCGTGATCGGCGGCGGACTTCTCGGCATCGAGGCGGCTCACGGGCTTGCCCGGCGCGGGGCGAAGGTCACGCTCGTGCACGTCATGGACAGGCTGATGGAGCGGCAGCTCGACGCCGGCGCTGCCCGCGTGCTCAAGCGCGAGCTGGAACGCAAGGGCGTGGCGGTCGCGCTCGGGCGCCAAAGCATCGCCGTGACGGGAACCGACCGGGCCACGGGCCTCGCCTTCGCCGATGGCGGCAGCCTCAGTGCTGACGTCGTGGTCGCGGCGGTCGGCATCAGGCCCAACGCGGCGCTCGCCAAGGATGCGGGGCTCGCGGTGGCGAGGGGCATCCTGATCGACGATGCGATGCAGGCGAGCCTGCCGGGTTTCCATGCCATCGGCGAATGCGCCGAGCATCGCGGCGTCGCCTACGGGCTGGTCGAGCCGGCTTACGCGCAGGCCGACGCGCTGGCGCGCCGGCTGTGCGGCGGCGAGGGGCGCTTCGAAGGCCTCGTGCTGGCGACCAATCTCAAGGTTTCGGGCGTCCCCGTGTTCTCGGCCGGCGCGATCGAAGGCGATGCGGACGCCGAGATCGTGACGCTCGACGACCGTGCGGGCGGCGTCTACCGCAAGCTCGTCATCAAGGCTGGAAAGCTGATCGGCTGCGTGCTCGTCGGGGAGGCCGAGGACAGCCTGTGGTATCTCGACCTCATCCGGCGCGCGGTCGACATCGGCCCGGTGCGGGGCGAGCTCGTGCATGGGCGCGCCTATTGCGGCGCCCTCGAAACGCCTGCGCCCGAAGCCGCCGCCGCGCTGCAAGTGGCGGCGTGAGATGAGCGGCGATTTCGAGACCGACCAGAAGCGCTATCTCGAAGGCTTCGTCTCCGGCATCCAGGCCGGGCGGTTGGCAGGTGGCGGCGCGAAGCCGGCGGCCGAGCCCACGGGCCCCGACGCGCTGCACGCCAAGGCGCAGGATGGCACCACCGCGCGCGGCGGCAAGCTGGTGGACCAGGAGAAGTGGAAGCGGGCCGAACACCCGTTCGACGCCTATTCACGGCTGAAGGGTCAGGCGGCGCGTGCGGAGTTCCCGAAGCCCGAGGACAATTTCCGCTGGCGCTATTTCGGCCTGTTCTACGTGGCGCCGGCCCAGAACAGCTACATGTGCCGGCTGCGCATCCCCAACGGCATCCTCAACGCCCACCAGTTCGCGGGGCTGGCCGACATCGCGGACCGCCATGGCGGCGCCTATGCCCATGTCACGACCCGCGCCAATCTGCAGATCCGGGAGATCGGCGCGGACGCGACCATTCCCGTGCTGGAAGCCATCCAGGATCTCGGCCTGTGCTCGCGCGGCTCGGGCGCCGATAACATCCGCAACGTCACGGGCTCGGCGACGGCGGGCATCGATCCGCAGGAGATCGCCGACACGCGGCCGCTCGCCCGCGAATGGCATTTCCACATCCTCAACGAGCGCACGCTCTATGGCCTGCCCCGCAAGTTCAACGTGGCGTTCGATGGCGGCGGCATCATCCCGACCCTTGAGGAAACCAACGACATCGGTTTCCAGGCCGTGAGGGTCGCGGCCGGCTCCGATGCCGGCATCTGGTGGCGCGTCGTCATCGGCGGCATCACCGGCCATCGCGACCTTGCGCGGCCCACTGGCGTGTTCTGCAAGGGCGAGGACTGCACGGCGGTGGCGGACGCGATGGTGCGCGTCTTCATCGCCCATGGCGACCGCACCAACCGGGCCAGGGCACGGTTGAAATACGTGCTCGACGCCTGGGGCTTCGACCGCTTCATCGCCGAAACCGAGACGCTGCTGGGCCGTCCGCTCAAGCGCATCGATGAGGCTCAGGTCGAGCCGCGCCCGCCCTTCGACCGGCTCGCGCATATCGGCCCGAGACCGCAGCGCCAGCCGGGGCTGAACTGGCTGGGCGTGGCGCTGCCGGTCGGCAGGATGACGACCGACCAGATGCGGGGGCTCGCGGCGCTAGCGAAGGCCCATGGCGATGGCGACATCAGGCTGACCGTCTGGCAGAACCTGCTGCTCTCGGGCATCGCCACCGATGATGTGCCACGTGTCGCCTCCGGCATCGAGGCGCTGGGCCTGTCAACCCGCGCAACCTCGCTGCAGGCGGGGCTCGTGGCCTGCACGGGTGCGACGGGCTGCAAGTTCGCGGCGGCGCACACCAAGGAGGATGCGCTCAGGATCGCCGCCCATGTCGAGGGGCGGTTGACGCTGGACCAGCCGGTGAACGTCCACCTCACCGGATGCCACCATTCCTGCGCCCAGCACTACATCGGTGACATCGGCCTGATCGGCGCGAAGGTGCCGGTGGGCGAGGAGGGCGACACGGTGGCCGGCTACGACATTGTCGTCGGCGGCGGCTTTGGCAATCAGGCCCGAATCGGGCGCGAAGTGTGGAAAGGCGTCACGGCGGAAGCCGCTCCGGCGGCCGTCGAGGCGCTGCTGCGCGCCTGGGTCGAGCACCGGGCGGCAGTGGACGAGAGCTTCCAGGCGTTTTCGAACCGGCATGAGCCCGCCGCGCTGCGGGCGCTGGCCGGAGCGGAGGCCGACGCATGAGCATTTCCCTGCCGCCGGTGAAGACATTCGACCTCCTGCCCGAAAGCGCGCCGTTCACGCCCGAGCAGCGTGTCTGGCTGAGCGGGTTCTTCGCGGGCTACCTCAACCTCGACACCGCCGCCGTGACGGCGCTCTCCAGCCGGGAGGCCGAGGCGCTGATCGGGACGGCGCCCGGCGAGGATGAGGACGCGCCCTGGCATGATCCGGCCATGGACATCGCCGAGCGCATGAAGCTCGCCGAAGGCAAGCCGCTCAGGCGCCGCATGTTCGCGGCCATGGCCCAGCAGGATTGCGGTCAATGCGGGTATGTGTGCGAGACCTATTCGCAAGCGATCGCAGAGGGAAAGGAGCCGAAGCTCAACCTCTGCGCGCCCGGCGGCAAGGACACGCTGAGGGCGCTCAAGGAGCTGGCGGCCGAGATGGGCGCAGCGCCCGCTTTGGCGCCGGCCATGGCCGAAGTGGCACCGACGCCTGCCGCGGCGCCGGGATTGGGCCGCGACAACCCGGTCGAGGTCACCTTCGTTTCGCGGCGCAAGCTCAACGGCGCGGGCTCGGAAAAAGAAACCTGGCATGTCGAGTTCGACCTGACGGACAGCGCGCTGACGTATGAAGCCGGCGATTCCTTCGGCGTTTTCGCCGCCAACGATCCGCGCTTGGCCGATGCGGTGATCGCGCTGATGGGCGCGCGGCCCGAACACCCGATTGGGTCCGGCACGCTGCGGGATGCGTTGATCTATGACCGTTCGCTGGGCGCGGCGCCGGACGGGCTGTTCCAGCTGATATCGTTTGTCACCGGCGGCGCCGTCCGGGCCAAGGCGCAGGCGCTGGCGCGCGGCGAGGATCCGGACGGCGATCTCGCGTTGCTCGACGTGCTCGGCGCGCTGCACAAGTTCTCGGGGCTCAGGCTCTCGCCCGAGGCGTTCGCCGAGGCGCTCGACGAGCTGCAGCCGCGCCTCTATTCGATCTCGTCCTCGCCGCGGCATCAGGCCGGCCGGCTGACGCTGACGGTCGACGCCGTGCGCTACCAGCTTGGCCGCCGCCAGCGCATCGGCGTTGCCTCGACCTTCCTTGGTAGCCGCATCGAGCAGGGGCAGACGCTCAAGGCCTACATCCAGAAGGCGCATGGCTTCGGGCTGCCGGCCGACCCTTTGAAGCCGATCATCATGGTCGGGCCAGGCACCGGCATCGCGCCGTTCCGCGCCTTCCTGCAGGAGCGCGCGGCGGCGAAGGCGCCGGGCCGGAACTGGCTGTTCTTCGGCCATCAGCGCATGGCCAGCGATTTCTTCTATGCGGACGAGCTCAACGCCATGAAGGCAGCGGGGCAGCTCGAGAGGCTCACGCTCGCCTGGTCCCGCGATGGCTCCGAGAAGATCTACGTCCAGGACAGGATGCGCGAGAATGGCGCGGAGCTCTGGGCCTGGTTCGGGCAGGGCGCGCATTTCTACGTCTGCGGCGACGCCAAGCGCATGGCCAAGGATGTGGAGCGGGCGCTGGTGGACATCGCGGTCGCCCATGGCGGGCTGTCCAGCGACGACGCCATCGCCTTCGTGGCCGGGCTCAGGAAATCCGGCCGCTATCAGGCGGATGTCTACTGATGCCGACCGCCGCCGCCGCCCCGGTGAAGACGACCTGCCCCTATTGCGGCGTGGGCTGCGGCGTGGCGGCGACGCCGGACGGGCAGGGCGGGGCGCTGATCGCCGGCGACACATCGCATCCGGCCAATCACGGCAAGCTCTGCGTCAAGGGCGCCTCGCTGGGCGAGACTTTGTCTCTTGAAGGCCGGCTGCTGCACCCGATGATCCATGGCCAGCGCGCGAGCTGGAACCAGGCGGCGGGCTTCGTCGCCAATGGGCTGCGGCGCGTCATCGACCGGCACGGCCCCGATGCGGTGGCCTTCTACCTGTCCGGCCAGCTCCTCACCGAGGATTATTACGTCGCCAACAAGTTCGCCAAGGGCTTCCTCGGCGTGCGCCATGTCGACACCAATTCACGTCTCTGCATGGCCTCGTCGGTCGCGGGCCATCGGCGCGCCTTTGGTTCCGACACCGTGCCCAATACCTATGAGGACCTCGACGAGGCCGATCTGATCGTGCTCGTCGGCTCCAACGCGGCGTGGTGCCATCCGGTTCTGTTCCAGCGCATGCAGGCCGCGCGCGAGCGCCGGGGCACGAAGATCGTCAACATCGACCCGCGCCGCACGGCGACCTCGGAAGGGGCCGATTTGCAGCTGTCCATCCGGCCGGGCATGGATTCCGTGTTGTTTTCCTGGCTGCTGAGCGAGATCGCGGCACGCGGGGCGGTGGACGAGGCCTTCGTCGCCAACCATACCGAGGGCTTGGCCGAAGCGCTGGAACGCGCCCGTGCGATTGCCCCTGACATCGTGACGGCGGCGACGAAAACGGGACTGTCCCAAGAGGACATCGCGGCCTTTGTCGATCTGTTCATCGACCGCCAGCGCGTCGTCACCTGCTATTCGCAGGGCGTAAACCAGTCGGCCCAGGGTACCGAAAAGGTCGGCGCAATCCTCAACTGCCATCTCGCGACGGGGCGGATCGGAAGGCCCGGATGCGGGCCGCTGTCTCTGACCGGCCAGCCCAACGCCATGGGCGGGCGTGAGGTGGGCGGGCTGGCCAACATGCTGGCCGCGCACATGAACTACACCCCCGCCGAGATCGACCGGGTGCGCCGCTTCTGGAACGCGCCGCGCATGGCCGAGGCCGAGGGTCTGAAGGCCGTGCAGATGTTCGAGGCCATCGAGCGCGGCGAGATCAAGGCCCTGTGGGTGATGCACACCAACCCGGCCGTGACCCTGCCGCGCGCCGACGCGATGCGGGCCGCGCTGAGGAAGCTCGACCTGTTCGTCGTCTCGGAAGCCGTGACGCGCACCGACACCACCGCGGCGGGGGCACATGTGCTGCTGCCGGCCGCCGCATGGGGCGAGAAGGATGGCATCGTCACCAATTCGGAACGGCGCATTTCCAGGCAGCGCGCCTTCCTGGCGATGCCGGGCGAAGCCAGGCCCGATTGGGAGCATGTGCAGTTGGTGGCGCAGCGAATGGGTTTTGGCGAGGCCTTCGCCTATCCCGACGCCGCCTCCATCTTCCGCGAGCATGCGGCGCTCTCGGCCTTCGAGAATGAAGGCGCGCGCAGCTTCGACATCGGCGCGATGGCTGGCCTCGACGCCGTGGCCTACGATACGCTTCAGCCGGTGCATTGGCCCTGGCGCGCGGGCGAGGCGCCCCGGCCGCGCCTGTTCGCGGAAGGCGGCTTCACCACGCCGGGCGGCAGGGCCCGGCTCGTCGCCATCGCGGAGCCGGAGCTGGCGGAGGCGGTTTCCGACGAATACCCGCTGCTGCTCAACACCGGCCGCATGCGCGACCAGTGGCACAGCATGACCCGCACGGGCAAAGCGCGCACGCTGGCGCGCCATGCCGCGGAGCCGACGCTGTCGCTGCATCCGGAAGACGCGTCGCGGCTGGGCATCGCCGCCGGCGGCTATGCCCGCATCGCCAGCCGGCATGGCGAGGCGACGCTCAGGGCAGTCACCGACGAGGGCACGCCGCGTGGAGCCGCCTTCGCGCCGTTCCACTGGAACGACGCCACCAGCGGGCTCGCCCGCGTCGACGCCATGACGCAGCCCCACACCGACCGGTTCTCGGGCCAGCCGGAGCTGAAGGCCACGCCCGTCCGGGTCACGCCCATCGCCATGGCCTGCGAAGGGCTGATGCTCAGCCGGAGGCCCATCGAGATGCCGTCCTGGCTGGCCCATTCGCGCCTTACCGTCCCCGGCGGCGAGGCGGTGCTGTTCGCGTCGCCGCACGCGCCGCAGAAGGTCCATGCGCTGCTGCTCAATCTCCTCGGCTCGGAGCATCGGCGTGCGGCGTTGTCCGATCCGGCAGCCGAAGCCTTCCGGCTCGCCGTGTTCGAGGAGGATCGGCTGTCCATGGCGCTGTTCACGGCGCGCGAACGGTCGGCGGCGATGTTCGACTGGCTGATCGACGCGTTCGGCCGGGACAGCCTCGACACAGCCGAGCAGAGGGCCGTACTGGCGGGCCGGCCGCCGGCGGGCGGGGCTGATCTGGGCCCGCTGATCTGCGCCTGCTTCGGCGTGCGGCGCGGCGTCATCACGGAAGCCATTCGCGCCGGCGCAGCCGATGTCGAAGCCGTTGGCGCGGCTGTGAAGGCCGGCAGCAATTGCGGCTCGTGCCGTCCCGAAATCAGGCGAGTGATCAACGATGAACGGCACAAGCCAGCGCATACGGCCGCCGCGTGAGACGGGCGCCCGCATGGGCGACCTCGCCACGCTGCCGGTCTTTCTGAAGCTCGGCGGCAAGACCGCGCTGGTGGCGGGCGGCTCGGCCGGCACTGCCTGGAAGGCCGAATTGCTGGCGGCCGCCGGGGCGCAGGTCCGGCTCGTCTGGCACGAGCCGGACAGTGAGGCCGTCAGGCTCGCCGCCGATTGGCCCGACCGCGTGACGCTGCTGGCGCGCGCGCTAGAGCCCGGCGATTTCGACGGCGCCGCCATCGCCATCGGCGCGCTGGAGGACGAGGCGGAGGGCGCGGCTTTCGCCGCTGCGGCCCGCGCGCGCGGCATCCCGGTCAACGTCGTGGACAAGCCGGCCTTCTGCGATTTCCAGTTCGGCGCCATCGTCAACCGTTCGCCGCTGGTGATCGGCATCTCGACCGATGGCGGCGCGCCGCCGCTCGGGCAGGCCGTCCGTTCGATGATCGAGACGCTGCTGCCGGCCGGCTTCGCGGGATGGGCCAAGGCCGCGAAAGCCTGGCGCGGGCGGGTGATGTCGGCAGGGCTCGACGGCGCGGCGCGCAAGGCCTTCTGGCGCCGCTTCGCAGGCCTCGCCATGGCCCATTCTGACCGGCCGCCCTGCGCGGTCGAGCGCGAGGCGCTGCTGGTCGAAGTCGAGCGCGGCGCTACGCAGGGCGGGGGAGGCTCGATCGCGCTGGTCGGCGCCGGGCCGGGCGATCCGGAACTGCTGACGCTCAAGGCCGTGCGCCTGCTGCGCGAGGCCGACGTGATCCTCTACGACGATCTCGTGGCCGAGGAGGCGCTGGCCTTCGCGCGGCGCGAGGCGCGCAAGATCCATGTCGGCAAGCGCGGCGGCCAGATTTCCTGCGCTCAAGGCGACATCTCGGCGCTCGCGGTCACCCTCGCCCTCGAAGGCGCGCGGGTGGTGCGGCTCAAGGGCGGGGATCCGCTGGTGTTCGGCCGCGCGGACGAGGAAATCGCCGCGGCGAAGGCCGCCGGCGTGCCGATCATGATCGTCAACGGCGTCTCCGCCGGCTTCGGGGCCGCCGCGGCGCTGGGGGTCTCCCTCACGCGGCGGGGCGTGGCGCGGCGCGTGCAGTTCCTCACCGCGCACGACGCCGACGGCGAGGTGCCGCCGAGCCTGCATTTGCCGAGCATCGCGGACCCGGATGCCACGACCTGCGTCTACATGGCGAGGCGCAAGCTCGACCGCATCATGTCGGCCTGGATCGCGGCGGGGCTGCACCCGGACACGCCGGCCCGCTTCGTCGTCAACGCGACGCGCCCTGACATGCGCATCGTCGTGTCGACGGCGGCGGGCATCGCTGAGGCCGCGCGGGGCTGCACGGCCGAGGGGCCGGGGCTGCTGATGCTGGGCCTCGCGCTCGGTCCGAGTGCCGATCTCGGGCCGCCTTCCGTTGCCGCAACGCCTCCCCGCAGCGCGACCCGCGACGTGGCCTGACGTAACGCATTGCACCGAATACTGCGCTCGATCTTGGCAAGACCTTGCTCAAGCGATGGTAACGGTTCTGCAAGCCTTGGACGTGTAATGCTTTCGTGGCCAAGGATACGTCTTCGACATGCCAGCCACACCTCCGTCCATCGGACCCGTCCGCAAGGACCAGCTGACGCTGTATTACCAGCCGCAGGTTTCGTCCGACGGCTCGCAGATCGTGTGCCTCGAGGCGCTGATCCGCCAGAACCATCCGGTGCGCGGCCATCTAAGCCCGGGCGAGTTCATGCCGCTGTTCAACACGGCCGAACTGCTGGAGGAGCTGGACTGGTGGGTGCTCGAGCGCGCCTGCCGCGACGCCAAGCGGTGGGAAAAACTGCCGATCAGCGTCAACATCGCCGCCACCCAATTCCAGCGGCCCGACTTCGCGCGCCGCGTTCTGGACGTCATCCACGGCGCCGGCATCGAGCCGCACCGGATCGAGCTCGAGATCGTCGAGGCGGCGTTCATCACCGATTTCGAGGCAGCCTCCCGCATCGTCGAGGAGCTGCGCGCGGCGGGGGTCCGGATGGCGCTCGACGATTTCGGCACCGGTTATTCCAGTCTGAGCTACCTGCTCAAGATGCCGCTCGACAAGCTCAAGATCGACAAGAGCTTCATCGATCACATCGAGACCGTGCAGTCGGCCGCGATCGTCCAGGCCGTCGTGGCGCTGGCGCGCTCGATCGGCCTCAAGGTCACGGCCGAGGGCGTCGAGACCGAACTGCAACACCGCTTCCTGAAGGCGGCGGGCTGCCACTACATGCAGGGCTACCTCTTTTCCATGGCAGCGAGCGTCGACGGCATCACGCGGCTTCTGGCCGAAAAGGAGCGCCTGCGGCGAGAGGCCCTGCGCGCGTGACCGCCGGCCGGGCCCTCGGCCCGAGGCATCTTCCGCAACCCAATCGGCACGACGACGAAGGCCGCACCCCAGTGGATGCGGCCTCTTTCATGCGTGATGCCTATCGCAGGATCAGTTCGTCAGCACAGCCTGGGTGCCGTTCGGGCCGACGCCGTTGGGGACCGGAACATCCGTCGCGCCGTAGTTGGTGTTCAGCACCATGGTCGGGCCGGCGCCGAGGGT
>JAIXZF010000352.1 GCA_027489835.1 Hyphomicrobiales bacterium | reverse complement strand
GCCGTGGCCGACAGCTGGGCGCCTTGCCCGGAGAAGCTGAAGGCGGCGCCAATCTCCGCGCCCGTCGAGCTGAAGCGCTGCACGTCAACGGTGTTGAGCTCGTCATTGTCGTAGACCACTATGAAGCCGCCATCCGGCAGCCCGATGACGCGGGGCTCGTTGTTGTTGTTGGTTATGCTGCCGACGCCGACCGCGCCGGCGCCGGTCTGCGTGCCGGCGGCATTGTAGACGCGAAACCCCACGTCGGTATCGACGCCAGTGTTGACCCAGGAGATCACGAACCCGCCGCCGGCCAGCGCGGTGACCGTCGGATCGGTGTCGATGGTGCCGTTTGTGTTGGTGCTGGTGATGGTCGAGGCCGACAGCACGTTCAGGCCGGCGGCGTCGATGATCCTGTAGGCGATGTAGGTGTCGGCGCTCGTGTTGCGCGCGGCGATCACGTAGTTGCCGTTGCTCAGCGCCACGACATCCGGGGTGACGTTGCCGCCACCGAGGTTGATCAGGAACAGCTCCGAGCCCAGGGTCAGCGTGGTGGGATTGTAGAGCTTGCCCACGATGGCGGAGACGCCGCCGGTGACGGTCTCGTAGGTCACCAGAGCGGAGGTCGCGCTCGCCACCGCGATGACAGGGTTGCGGTAGTTGGGATCGCCCCCTAGCCCGGTGTCGTTGACCAGGAGCACGTTGGACTGCGACACGCCGCTGGCGTTGAAGGTCTCGATCCTGATGTTCGAGGCGCCGGCCGGCACCGACGCAGGCAAGTCCACATCATGGTACACGGCGATGAAGCCCGACGAAAAGGCCGCGAGGTCGGCATTCTCCTCGTCGTCGGTGATCGAGGCGCCGTTGAGCCGGATCTCACCGCCGACCGCCACGCCGAACGGATTGAATATCTGAGCGAAGGTTTCCGTCCCGTCCGGAGAACCGAGGCCAGCGGTGCCGCTGGTCGTCCACGACACAACGATGCTGCCATTGGCCAACTGGATGATGTCGGGATCGTTCTGTGTGTTCAGCGTGCCAGTGTTGACGATGAACTGGTCGCGCCATGTCAGGGGGGTCAGGGGCATTTCGGAGCCTTCCACCATCAACGCGCCAAGTGCCTAACGTTAGCGAAGGAACTTCGATGGAGCAATCGGCTGAACGATGCTTCATCGCCCGCGGTCGAACTTAACTGAATTCCTTTCGTCAGTCCTCATGAAGTCATGCCCGATATGATGACGCTAGTTGAGCCCTGCCGCTGTTGTCGTGGCGAGCGAAAGCCCAGGCGAACGGACGGTCGGTTGACGGCGCGGCTTCGGTCCGACCTGATGGGACGACACCGAAGGACCGCGCCCCAACCATGCGGCGTTTCATGCTCAAGCCGGCGCAGCCGGGCGAAATCCTGGTCGGGGCCGCCATCGGCCTCGGCATGACGGCGCGCGCCGCCGTGCAGGGCGGCGCCGACTTTCTTCTGGCACTGAACGCCGGGCGACTGCGCGTGATGGGCGCTGCCTCGAACGCAGCCATGCTGCCGATCCGCGAGTCCAACGCCTTCACCGACAGCTTCGCGCGGCACGAGATCCTGCGCCGGGTCAGCGTGCCGGTGTATTTCGGCGCCTGCGTGATGGACCCGACCCTGAGCATCGAGGCGCTGCTGCGCCGGATCAAGCAGGCGGGCTACCACGGGGTCACCAACTTCCCGACGGCGATCCATTTCGATGGCCAGCTCAGGGCCAGCGTCGAAGCCGCCGGCCTCGGCTTCGCGCGGGAAGCCGAATTGCTGGCCGCGGCCAAGGCTCTCGGCCTCGCCACGCTCGGCTACGCCAAGACGAGGCAGGAGGTTCAGGGGCTGCTCGCGGCCGAGGCCGACATGATCTGCCTCAACTTCGGCTGGAACGCCGGCGGATCGATGGGCATCGACGGCGCGATGACGCTGGCGGCCGCCACCGACCATGCGAAGCGGCTCGTCGGCGCGATCCGCAGGGCGAGGCCGGAGACGCTGTGCTTCGTCGAGGGCGGCCCCATCGTGCTGCCCAAGGATGCGGTGGCCGTGTGCGACGGCTCCGGCGCGGACGGCTACATCGGCGGCTCGACGCTCGACCGGCTGCCCCTCGAGATGTCCGTGATGCAGAGCACCTCGGCCTTCAAGGCGGCCAGCCTGCTCCGCGACGAACGCGGGCACGCCATCCGCGAGCAGTCGCGGATCACGGGTGTCGCGGGCCTGATCGGGCAATCGGAGGCGATGGCCGAGCTGGTGGACCAGATCGCCAAGCTGGCGCGGACGGAGCTGTCCGTCTGCATCGCGGGCGAGGCCGGCTCGGGCAAGACCACGGCCGCGCGCGCCCTGCATGTGGCGAGCCGCAGCCAGGGGCCCTTCCTCGTGCTCGACGCCGGCGACCCCGACCTGGAGGCCAAGCTGTTCGGCCGAGCCGCGCCGGGGCTGCTGCAGTCGGCCGAGGGCCATGTCGTGATCGAGAACATCGAGAAGCTGCCGCCTTCCACGCTGGATGCCCTGCGCCAATGGGTGGAGCGCGCCATCTTCGACCGGTTCCAGCCCATGGCGCAGCGCCCTCCCCATGCGCGCGTCATCGTCACCACCTCCGAGCTCGATCCGCGCGCCAACGAGCTGGTGGCGAGGCTCGCGCCGCACATCGTGCAGGTGCCTCCGCTCAGGGTGCGGCTGGAGGATGTGCCGCTGCTGGCGCGCGCGATCCTGGTCACGCAGCGCCGCGGCCGCGAGCAGCCTTCCGCCAGCCTCTCGGCGGACGGGATGCGCGAATTGCTGCGCCATGGCTGGCCGGGCAACGTCCGCGAGCTCACCGCCGTGCTGGCGCAGGCCACGGCGATCGCGCCCGCCTCAGGCATCGACGGCGCCACGATCCTCAAGGTGCTCGGGCGCAGCCAGTCCGAGAAGGCGGACCAGCGCCCGCGCGACGAGCGCGCCTGGATCCTGGAGGCGCTTGCGCTGCACCGCTTCCGGCGTGCCGAGACGGCTAAGGCGCTCGGTCTCTCGCGCAAGACGCTCTACAACAAGATGCGCCGCTACGGGCTGATCGCCTGACGGGACGGCCCTGCGGCGAGGATCATGCCGAGGCCCGCGCCCGTCTCCCTTGCCAGCCGCTCGAGGCGCTGCGACGGGGCGTTGCCCGAAGGTCCGGGGTCGAAGGCCAGCCGGCCGAGCCCCATCCCGAGGGCGCATTCCGCCGCGGCGAAGGATGCCACGCAGGCCAGCGGGCGCAGTCCGAGCCTTTCCAGCTCCAGCAGAACGGCGAACTCGGCGCGCATGTCGTAGCCCACGGCGGCGAGGCCCCTCCCCGCGGCGCCGTCGACATGCTGCAGCGTCGGGTAGTTGGCGACCTGCGCGATGCCGGCCTCGAGGAGGCGGCCCGCCAGCTCGCCGAGATGGAGGAAGGGATCGGCCGCGAAGACGCCGGCGACCAGGGCTTCGCGCCCGGCGCCCTCGGCCCCGCCATGGTCGACGTCGTCCAGCGCCGCCAGGAGCGCGCCGTTGATGTCGACGATCGGAAGCAAGCCGGCCAGCGCCCTCGCCTCGGGCGCGAAGCGGGCGAGCGCTGGCACAAGCAGCCTTGCGCCAGCGGCCTCCGCCGCGAGGCTCGTGACGACCTCGATCGAAACATTCCGCATTACCCAATCTTACACACAGGAGAACCGACGTCGACTGGACTTTGATGCGCCCTTGCCCACGTACGAGCCAAGGCCTGTCGAACCGCACGGACAGGCCACGGCAACGACAAGGCGCGGCGGCCACGTGGCCCGCCGAGGGAGAGGACGAAACCCATGGAGCTCGCGCTCAACGTCGTGCTCAACGGGCTGACGCTGGCCGCGCTGTACTTCATCGTGGCGGCCGGCTTCTCGCTGATCTTCGGGTTGATGCGCACGGTCAACATGGCGCATGGCGCGCTCTACCTGATCGCCGGCTATGTCGGCTACGCCGTGTTCGAGCCGCTCTACGACAAGGACGTCTGGTACGCCTGGTATGTCGGGCTGGCGGCGGGCGTCGCCTTCGCCGCCGTGGTCGGCCTCGTCATGCAGCAGGTCTTCCTCGGCTGGATGCAGGGGCAGGAACTCCGGCAGGCGCTCGTCACCATCGGGCTGTCGATCATCGTCGCCGACCAGCTCCTCGCCTATTTCGGCGGCAATCCGCGGCAGTTCTTCGCGCCAGACGCGATCTTCGGGTCCACGCGCGTGCCCGGCGTCGGCGGCTACCCGACCTTCCGCCTCGTCCAGATCGGCGTCGCCATCGCGGTCGGCCTCGGGCTCTGGCTTCTGCTCAACAAGACGAAGCTCGGCCTGATGATCCGGGCGGGCGTCGACGACCGCCAGATGCTCGCGGCCTGCGGGGTCAACGTGCCGCTGGTGTCGCTGGCCGTGTTCGCGCTCGGCGCCGGCCTCGCGGGCCTGGGAGGCGTCATCGGTTCGACCGCGCAGCCCCTCAGCCAGGGCATGGACGGACGCTTCCTGCTGATCTCGCTGGTCGTCGTCATCGTCGGCGGCATGGGCTCGATCGTGGGCACGGCCGTGGGCGCGGTGCTGATCGGGCTAGCTGAGCAGATCGGGCAGGCGCTGTTCCCGACCTACTCCGTCATCCTCACCTTCGTCATCATGGTCACGGTGCTGGCGCTCAGGCCGCAGGGCCTGATGGGACGGGCCACGCCATGACGCAGGACACCGCCCCGAGCCGCGCCGTGCGCTGGTCGCTGCTGCTGCTGGCCGCGCTGGTGCTCGTGCCTTTCGCGCTGCTGGCCGTGCTGCCGGTCAACCAGGCCCAGTTCTGGACATCGAACATCGTCGGGCGCGCCCTGGTCTTCGGCATCATCGCGATGTCGCTGACCTTCCTCGCCACCTATGGCGGCTTCATCAGCCTCGCCCAGATGACCGTGGCGGGCATCGCCGGCTACACGGTGGCCATCCTCGTGCAGGGGGCGGTGCCGTCGGTGGTCGGGGGGCTGGGCTATCCGGCGGCGATCCTGTCCGGCGTGCTGGCCGCGACGCTCGCCGGGCTGCTCGTCGGGCTGATCTCGGTGCGCACGCGGGACATCTACCTGCTGATGATCACGCTCGCCCTCGCCATGGGGGTGTTCCGTTTCATCGAGACCAACATCTCGTGGTTCAACGGCTACGAGGGCATCCGCAACGTGGTCGGGCCTGAACTGTTCGGCCTGCCCTTCCGCAACACCTACGTGTTCTACTTCTCCACACTGGCGACGGCCGCGGCGCTCTATGCGCTCGTGCTTTACATCGTCCGCTCGCCTTTCGGGCTGGTGCTGCAGGGCATCAGGGACAATCCGCGCCGCGTCGCCGCGCTCGGCTACGATGTGGGGCTGCACAGGATCGCCAGCTTCGGCGTGGCGGGGTTCATCGCCGGCTGGGGCGGGGTGCTGTCGACCTTCTACAACATCGGCATCTCGCCGGGCTCGATCGGCCTGGGCGCAACCGTCAACATCCTGATCATGAGCGTGATCGGCGGCCTCGGCCACCCGATCGGCGCCTTCATCGGCGCGCTCATCTTCTCGGTCTTCGACACCTTCGCGGCGTCGATCTACGACCGCAACCGCTTCAACACCCTGATCGGGCTGATCTTCCTCGTGATCGTGCTGGTCTCGCCCGATGGCGTGATCGGCATCGGCAAGAGGATGTCGCGCCTGTTTCGGCGCTCCGAAAGGCCGGCTGTCAAGGAGGCGCGAAGCTGACATCCGCCATGGCGGCGGCAGGCGCGCCGCAACCATGGCAGGCCAGGGCCACGCCCCGGCCGACCCTCAAGGCGCAAGGTCCGCAACCGACAAGGCTCGCGGTGCGGACCGGACCACGGATCAGAGCCGCAACCAATCCGGAGGAACATCATGACCAAGACCATTTCCCGCCGCCAGGCCCTCGTCGGAGGCGGCACGCTCGCCGTCGCGGCGGCCGCATCCATCAAGATGCCCGCCATCGCGCAGAACGCGCCGATCAAGCTCGGCGGCCTGACCACGCTCGAGGGCCCCTTCGCCACCGGCGGTCAGGACGCCTATCGCTGCGTCCAGATGGAGCTCGAGCGCCGCAACTTCACTGTGGGCGGCCGCAAGATCGAGTTCATCCGCGAAAGCTCGAACGCCCAGGCCGACGTGGCGCTGGCGCGCGCCCGCAAGCTGATCGAGCAGGACAATGTCGACATCATCCTCGGGCCGCTCTCCGGCGCCGAGGGCATCGCACTGCGCGACTATTCGCGCACGCTGACGGGCAAGACCATCGTCAACGGCTCCTCGGGCGCTTCCGACACCACGCTGCGCAACCCCTCGCCGAACTTCTTCCGCTTCTCGACCGACGGCACCCAGTGGATGGCCGGCCTCGGCAACCACGTCCGCAAGACGATGAACATCGCCGAGGTGGCGATCGTGGCGGGCGATTACGCCTTCCCCTACGCCCAGGTCTTCGGCTTCAACCTCGAGTTCTGCCGCGCCGGCGGCAAGGTCACGCATTACTGGGCGCCGCTCGGCACCACCGACTTCTCGGCGCAGATCGCCCAGATCAACCGCTCGAATGTCGGCGCGCTCGTCGTCGTGCATGGCGGAACGGACGGCCTCGCCTTCATGACCCAGTACGCCCAGGCCGGCGGCAAGCTGCCGCTGATCGGCGGCTCGATCATGGCCGACGCCACCATGCTATCGGCCCGCGGCCCGCACCGGCAGGTGATGATGGGCATGATCTCGGGCGGCCCGATCGCCGACGTCAACGACGATCCGAACTGGCGCGACTTCGTGGCCCGCTATCGCGCGCGCTGGCTCAACGAGGGCGGCTTCCAGTCGCCGTCGATCCACGGCGTGAACTACGTCACCAACCTGCAGGGCATCATCGCCGGCATCGAGGCGGTGAACGGCGACCTCTCCGGCAACCAGGCCGCCTTCCAGAAGGCGATGTCCGAGGCGAAGTTCAAGAACCCGATGGGCGCCGAGGTGTCGCTGGACAAGAACCGCCAGGCCATCTCCGACATCTTCCTCAACAGGATCGAGGAGCGCGACGGCCGCGCGCAGACCGTGGCGTTCGCCCGCGCCCGGCAGATCAACCAGACGCTCGGCGTGCCGGAGGCGCAGTTCCTGGCCCTCGGTTCGCCCAGCCGCGACAACTCCGGCTGCATCGCCGCGAGCTGAGCCGCGATCATGGGCTCGCCGGCGCCATCCCCGGCGAGCCGAAAACGAGGGAAGGAGATCCGCAGGCCGCCGGGCCCGCATGGATCTCCTTCCCGGCGCGTTCCGCGCCGCCGGAGGTGATGCCCCCGACGGCTCGAGCCGGCCGCCTCGATTCCCTTTGCTCCCATGAAAGTCCTCATGACCACGCCCGCCATCGACCTCGCGCATGTCTCGCGCCGCTTCGGCGCGCTTCAGGCCGTGCGCGACGTCACCTTCCGGGTCATGCCGGGCGAGCGGCGCGCCGTGCTCGGCCCGAACGGCGCCGGCAAGACGACGCTGTTCAACACGATCTGCGGCGACTTTCCGCCGACCGAAGGGCGCATCAGCTTCTTCGGGCAGGACATCACCGCGCTGAAGCCGCATCAGCGCACGCGGCTCGGCATCGGCCGCACCTACCAGACATCCCTGCTGTTCAACGGGCTGAGCGTGCTCGACAACCTGTTCCTCGCGGTGCGCGGCGCCAAGCCCAACCGCTTCTCGCTCATCAAGCCCGGGCGCGGCGATCCTCATCTGGCCGAGGCGCGCGACATGGGCGAGCGCATGCGCCTCGGCCATATCCTGGGCCGGCCGGTCGACGAACTCTCGCATGGCCAGCGCCGCCAGCTCGAGGTCGGCATGGCGCTGGCCAGCCATCCGAAGGTGCTGATGCTCGACGAGCCGGCGGCCGGCCTCTCGCCCGGCGACAGGCCCGAGCTGCTGAAGCTGCTGCGCGAGCTGCCCCGCGAGCTGACGCTGATCCTCATCGAGCACGACATGGACATCGCGCTGCCCGCCGCCGACATCGTCACCGTGATGAAGGATGGCGCGGTCGTGGTCGAGAACACGCCGGACAAGATCGAGAGCGACCCCGTCGTGCAGGCCATCTATCTCGGCGGAGGCCATTGATGAGCGCCGCCTCCTTCACCGGCTTGGCCGTCAGCGATCTGCATGTCCGCTTCGGCGAGGCGCACATCCTGCAGGGCGTGTCGCTCGAGGTCGGCGCGGCGCCCGTCGCCCTCGTCGGCCGCAACGGCATGGGCAAGACCACGCTGTGCCAGTGCGTGATGGGCCTCGTCGCGCCCGCCGAGGGCGAGATCCGCTTCGGCGGCGAGAGCATCAAGGGCCTCGGCGCCAACCGCATCGCGCGGCGCGGCGTGGCGCTGGTGCCGCAGGGCCGGCGGACCTTCCCCTCTCTCACGGTCGACGAGCACCTCAGGCTGGTGAGCCAGGGCAAGTCCGTGCCCTGGACCATCGAGCGCGTCTACGACACCTTCCCGCGGCTGGCCGAGCGCAAGGGCAATGGTGGCACGCAGCTCTCGGGGGGCGAGCAGCAGATGCTGGCGATCTCCCGCGCGCTGCTGATGAACCCCCGGCTCGTGATCATGGACGAGCCGTCGGAGGGTCTGGCGCCGGTCATCGTCGACCATCTCATCGACGTGCTGAAGCAGCTCGGGCGCGAGGGCATGGGCGTGCTGCTGGTCGAGCAGAACCTGCGCGTCGCCACCGAAGTGGCGGAGACCGTGGCGATCATGGTCACGGGGCGCATCGCCGCCACCATGCCGGCGCGCCAGCTGGCGGCCGACGAGGATTTGCAGAAGCGCTATCTCGGCGTCTCCAGCGGACACCACTGAACGGGCTCGGGCCGACACAGATTAGGGGAGCATCCATGGGCAAGGTCTACGTCATCGGCACCTGCGACACGAAGGAAGCCGAGCTCGTCTACGCGCGGGACATGGTCGAGCGCGCCGGGGCGAAGGCCGTTCTGGTCGATGTCGGCACCAAAGGCAACTCGAAGGCGGCCAAGGTGTCGGCGCGGCAGGTGGCGCGGCACCATCCCGAAGGCGAAGCCGCAGTGCTGGGCCTCGACGACCGCGGCAAGGCGGTGAGCGCCATGTCGGCAGCGCTGTCCGCCTATCTTGCGACCCGCAAGGACATCGGCGCGGTGCTCGGCCTCGGGGGCTCGGGCAACACGGCGCTGGTGACCGAGGCGATGCGCTCGCTGCCCATCGGCACGCCGAAGCTCATGGTCTCCACGGTCGCGTCGGGCAATGTCGGGCCCTATGTCGGGCCGAACGACATCGCCATGATGTATTCGGTGGTGGACATCGCCGGGCTCAATGCCGTCTCGCGGCGCGTGCTCGGCAACGCCGCCCATGCGGCGGCCGGCATGGCGCTCAACAAGGTCAGGCAGCCCAAGGGCGACAAGCCCGGCATCGGCATGACGATGTTCGGCGTAACCACGGCCTGCGTCACGCAGATCCGGCAGGCGCTCGAGGCCGAGTACGAGCCTTATGTCTTCCACGCGACGGGGACGGGCGGGCAGTCCATGGAGAAGCTGGCCGAGTCAGGCCTGCTCGCCGGCGTGATCGACACGACCACGACCGAGGTCCCCGACCTGCTGTCCGGCGGCGTGTTTCCCTGCACGCAGGACCGCTTCGGCGCGGTCATCCGCACGAAGCTGCCTTATGTCGGCTCGCTCGGCGCGATCGACATGGTCAACTTCGGCGCGAAGGACACGGTGCCCGAGGCTTTCGCGAAGCGGAATCTCTACGTTCACAACGCGCAGGTGACGCTGATGCGCACCACGCCCGCCGAAAACAAGGCCATCGGCGAGTGGATCGTGGCGCGGCTCAACCAGATGACAGGGCCGGTCGCCTTTCTCATCCCCAAGGGCGGCGTCTCGGCCATCGACGCGCCCAACATGCCGTTCCACGATCCCGAGGCTTCGGGCGCCGCTTTCGCCGCCGTCAGGTCAGGCTGGGCCAAGGCGCCCAACCGCAAGCTGATCGAGGTCGACGCCAACATCAACGACCCCGCCTTCGCCGCAGCCACCGTCGCCGCCTTCAGGGCCATGATGGGCTGAGGCCGCCCACCTCATCGACATTCAGAAACACAAGGACGCCCCCGATGCCCCGGTTCGAACGCGCCGCGCTGCTGGCCAGATTTCACGAGATGGCCGCCAAGCGCCAGCCGATCATCGGCGGCGGGGCCGGCACCGGGCTCTCCGCCAAATGCGAGGAGGCCGGCGGCATCGACCTCATAGTGATCTACAATTCCGGCCGCTACCGCATGGCGGGCCGGGGCTCGCTCGCGGGCCTGCTCGCCTACGGAAACGCCAACGAGATCGTCAAGGACATGGCGCGCGAGGTGCTGCCGGTGGTCAAGCGCACGCCGGTCATCGCCGGCGTCAACGGCACCGACCCGTTCATGCTGACGGACCACCTGCTCGACGAGCTCAAGGCGCTCGGATTCTCCGGCGTCCAGAACTTCCCGACGGTCGGCCTCATCGACGGCACATTCCGCGCCAATCTCGAGGAGACGGGCATGGGCTACCATCTCGAGGTCGAGATGATCGCGAAGGCGCGCGCCAGGGATATGCTGACCACGCCTTATGTCTTCTCGGCCGAGGACGCGGTGGCGATGGCGCGGGCGGGTGCCGACATCCTCGTGCCGCATATGGGCCTGACCACGGGCGGATCGATCGGCGCCGAGACCGCGCTGAAGCTCGAGGACTGCCCGGCCATGATCGACGCCTGGGCGGAAGCGGCCTTCAGCGTGCGCAAGGACATCCTCGTGCTGTGCCATGGCGGGCCGATCGCGACGCCCGAGGACGCGGCCTACGTGTTGCGCAACACCAGGCACTGCCACGGCTTCTACGGCGCCTCATCGATGGAGCGGCTGCCGACCGAAACCGCGCTGACGGCCCAGACGGCCGCCTTCAAGCGCATCGCCTTCTGAATCCGCGCGAACCTACCGGAGGAACCTCACCATGGCCCGTGCCTACGCCAGCGCGATCATCGACGCCCCCATCGAGGTGGTCTGGCCCTATCTACGCGACTTCAACGGCCTGCCCGGCTTCCACCCCGCCATCGTCAGCTCCGAGATCGAGGACGGCCTCGATGCCGACGTGGTCGGCTGCGTCCGCCGCTTCGTGCTGCAGGGCGGCGCGGTGGTGCGCGAGAAGCTGCTGATGCTCGACGATGCGTGCTTCACCTTCGCCTACAACTTCATGCCCGACGCGCCGGCCTTCCCCATCGAGAACTACGTCGCCACGGTGCGGATGTATCCGGTGACGAAGACCGACCAGACCTTCTGCGAATGGGAGGCGACATTCGACGAAGCGCCCGAAGACAAAGGCAAGTACGCGCCGATCATCTCGGACGGCGTCTTCGCGGCCGGCTGGGCGGCGCTGAAGGCGCAGATCGCCAAGGATGCGCCGACGAAGCCCGAGGCCGCGCAGCGCTGGAAGGCCTGGGCGCCCAACAAGGTCTGGACCTCGGCCATCATCCACGGGCCTGTCGACGCGGTCTGGGCGCGGATGCGCGACTTCGCCGGCATGGGCGACTGGCACCCGGACATCACGCGGATGCACATGCTCGGCGGCGTGCGTTCCGACAAGGTGTCCGGCGTGCGCGACTTCCATTTCGGCCCCGGGCACCTGCATGAGGAGCTGCTGCATCTGGACGACGTCAACCGCTCCTTCTCCTACCGCATCAACAAGAGCGAGCTGCCCTGGCTCAATTACGTCTCGGGGCCGCGCCTGTGGCCCATCACGGAGACGGGCGAGACCTTCGCCGTATGGACCGGAGACTGGGTCGCCTCCCCTCATGACGACGCGGTGCTGATGCCGACGGCGGAGCATGCGGTCTACCAGAAGGCCTTCGAGACCCTGAACGAGCGGTGGTTCCCGAAAGCGGGCGCCGCAGCGGGCTGAATCGCGATGCTGCCCGCGCGAGCGCCTGACGGGACATGCATCTACGCGATCGGCGACGTGCATGGCCGCAGCGACCTGCTGGAGGCCATGTTCGGCCTGATCGACGCGCACCGGGCCCGGAGCGGCGCGGAGAAGACCATCGAGGTCCTGCTCGGCGATCTCATCGACCGGGGTCCGGACTCGCGCGGGGTGATCGACCTCGCGATGGCGCGGCGGGCCAGCCATGGGCTGATCGCGCTGCGCGGCAACCACGACCAGTACATGCTGGACGCACTGTCCGACGCCGGCTCCATCGCGCGCTGGCTCGACTGGGGCGGCATCGAGGCGCTTGGCTCTTATGGCATCGAGGCCTCGCGCCGCGATTGCGAGGCGCCGCAAGCGCTGGCGACGGCTCTCAGGGCCGCGCTGCCTCCGGCGCATGCCGCCTTCCTCGCCGGGATGCCGCTCACGCATCGCTGCGGCGACCTGCTCTTCGTCCATGCCGGCATCAGGCCCGGCATCCCACTCGCGCAGCAGGCGCCGCGTGACCTGATGACCATCCGCGAGCTTTTCCACGGCGACGAGCGAGACCATGGCTTCGTCGTCGTGCATGGCCACACGCCTGGTGCGGTCCCGGTCGTGCGGCCGAACCGAATCGGGCTGGACACCAAGGCCTATGAGAGTGGCGTCCTCACCTGCGCGGCGTTCACGTCGGGCGGTTTCGACTTCATCACGGCGACCGGACCGGCAGCGTCCTGGACCGCGCCACATTAGGGAGATCCATCATGGCGACGACCATCAAAGGACCGGCGATCTTCCTCGCCCAGTTCGCGGGCGATGCCGCGCCATTCAACTCGTGGGAATCGATCACGCGCTGGGCAGGCTCGCTGGGCTACAAGGGCGTGCAGGTCCCGACATGGGACGGGCGGCTGTTCGATCTGAAGAAGGCTGCCGAGAGCAAGACCTACTGCGACGAGATCAAGGGCGTCGCGGCCGACAGCGGCGTCGTGATCACCGAGCTCTCGACCCATCTGCAGGGCCAGCTCGTGGCCGTGAACCCGGCCTACGACGCCGCCTTCGATGCCTTCGCGCCGCCCGCGGTGCATGGCAAGCCGGGCGAGCGGCAGGCCTGGGCCGTCGAGCAGATGAAGCTGGCGGCGCGGGCCTCGCGCAATCTCGGGCTCGGCGCGAGCGTCTCGTTCACCGGCGCCCTGGCCTGGCCGTTCGTCTATCCCTGGCCGCAGCGGCCGCAGGGCCTGATCGAAACGGCGTTCGGCGAGCTCGCGCGGCGCTGGACGCCGATCCTCGACGCGTATGACGAAGCCGGCTGCGATGTCTGCTTCGAGATCCATCCCGGGGAGGACGTGTTCGACGGCGCGACCTTCGAGATGTTCCTCGAGGCGCTCAAGGGCCACAGGCGCTGCGCGATCAACTACGATCCGAGCCACTTCCTGCTCATGCAGCTCGACTACCTCGCCTTCATCGACATCTACCATGAGCGCATCGGGGCGTTCCACGTGAAGGATGCCGAGTTCAATCCGGACGGGCGGCAGGGCGTCTATTCGGGCTACCAGCCCTGGATCAACCGCGCCGGCCGCTTCCGGTCGCTGGGCGACGGGCAGGTCGACTTCCGGGCGATCTTCTCGAAGCTGGCCGCCCATGATTACGCATCCTGGGCGGTGCTGGAGTGGGAATGCTGCCTGAAGCACCCCGAGGACGGGGCGCGGGAGGGTGCGCCATTCATCGCGGACCACATCATCCGCGTGACCGAGAAGGCCTTCGACGACTTCGCCGGCGGCGCGGTCGACAAGGCCATGATCGACAAGATGCTGGGTCTGGGCTGAGGACGCGCCATGGTCGACGCACGCACCGACATCAACGCAGGCCGCATCCGCCTCGGCATGGTCGGCGGAGGGGAAGGCGCCTTCATCGGCGCTGTGCACCGCATGGCGGCCCGCCTCGACGACCAGTACGCGCTGGTCGCGGGCGCCCTGTCCTCGACGCCGGAGAGAGCGCGGCGCTCGGGCGAGGCGCTGGGGCTCGACCCTGCCCGCATCTACGGCGACTTCCGCGAAATGGCGCGCCGGGAGGCACGCCGCAAGGACGGCATCGAGGCCGTGGCCATCGTGACGCCCAACCACATGCATGCGCCGGCTGCCGAGGCCTTCCTCAAGGCCGGCATCCACGTGATCTGCGACAAGCCGCTGACCACGACGCTGAAGGAGGCCCGGCGGCTCGAGGAGCGGGCCCGGGCCAGCGGTCTGATCTTCGCGGTGACCCACAACTACACAGGCTATCCGATGGTGCGGCAGGCCCGCGCCATGGTGCAGGCGGGCGAACTCGGCGAGATCAGGGTCGTGCAGGTCGAGTACGCGCAGGACTGGCTGACGACGCGTCTCGAGGAGACTGGCCAGAAGCAGGCGGGCTGGCGCACGGACCCGGCGCGCTCGGGCGCCGGCGGCTGCATCGGCGACATCGGCACCCATGCCTACAATCTCGCGGACTACATCACCGGCATTCCCGTCGCCGAGCTGTGCGCCGAACTCACCGCCTTCGTGCCCGGCCGGTCGCTCGACGACAACGCCCAGATCATGCTGCGCTACGCCAACGGCGCGCGCGGCCTCTTGTGGGCCAGCCAGGTCGCGCCGGGCAACGAGAACGCTCTCGCGATCCGCGTCTATGGCTCCAAGGGCGGCCTGAGCTGGCGTCAGGAGCACCCCAACCAGCTCGCCTGGTCGCCCTTCGGCGAGGCGCCCCGCACCATCGCGCGCGGCACGGGGGCCGCGGGCCCGGCCGCCGCCAGGGTCACGCGCATCCCCTCGGGCCACCCCGAAGGCTATCTCGAGGGCTTCGCCACGATCTATGCCGAGGTGGCGCGCGCCATCCGTGCCGCGCGAAGCGGGGACGCGATCGACCCGGACGTTCAGTTCCCGACCATCGAGGACGGCGTGAAGGGCGTCGCCTTCATCGAGGCGTCGGTGCGTTCCTCGGCGAAGGGCGGGCGCTGGGTCAGGCTGGGCTGAACGGCGCCGACTGGCCGGGTCTTGCCGGCCTCAGGGCTGGTTCTTGTAGATCCGGCCATCCTTCATGATCAGGGCAAAATTCGCGCCCGGATCGGCGATGAGATCGAGATTGGCGAGGGGGTCGCCATTGACGAGGATGAGATCGGCGAGCGCGCCCGTCTCGGCCACGCCGAGGTTGCCCTCGTAGGGGCTGCGCTTGCCGGATAGTGCCAGGAGTTGGGCGTTGTCTTGGGTCACCAGCTTCAAGATTTCGGCCGGCGTGAACCAGGGCTCCAGCCGCAGGATGTAGGCATTCTGCTCGGCGTTGATCTCGGGCTCGAACAGGAAGTCGGTGCCCCAGGCAAGCCTGACGCCGAGGCGCTTGGCGAGCGGCCAAACCACGTCCTGCCCCGCGATGACCGGCTGGCGCTTGACCCGGCGCGCTTCGGTCATGTTGGCCGAGTCCCCCATCAGCGTCTGCAGCGACAGCAAGACGCCACGTTCAGCCAGCAGGCGCAGCGTCGCCTCGTCCAGCAACTGGCCATGCTCGATGACCTTGACGCCCGCTTCCACGGCGCGGCAAACCGCGCGCGGATGATAGGCGTGCACGATGACATAGGTGCCCCAATCCTCGGCCGCCTCGACCGCGGCCCTCATCTCGTCCAGCGTGTACTGCGTCACGTCGAGCGGATCGTAGTCGGAGCTCGTTCCGCCGCCGGCCATCAGCTTGATCTGGCTCGCGCCGAAGCGGAGGTTTTCGCGCACGGCGGTAAGGACGTCGTCGCGACCGTCGGCAATGAAGGTCGCCCCCAGCCGCTCGGCGCGCGATTGCTGGCCGGTAAATCGGCGCGAGGGCTCGTCGGGGGTACGAAATCGCCATGACCAGAGGTCTGGCTGATGGTGGCGCCCGAGGGCCGGATGCGCGGGCCGCGATAGCGCCCACGGTCAATACCGGCCTTGAGCCCGAAGACGGGCCCGCCAGCGTCGCGCACGGAGGTGAAGCCGCGCAGCAGCATGGCTTCGCTGCCCTTCGCCGCCTCCTGCTCGGCACTGGCCGGCGTCAAATCGAGCCGGAACAGTGCCGCCAGCGGCATGGAGGAGAAGGTCAGATGCACGTGGACGTCGATCAGGCCCGGCATCAGCGTGCGGCCTCGGCCCTCGACCACGGTCGCGCCCGCGGTGGCGGTGAGGCCACTTCCAATGTCGGCAATGCGGTTGTCGCGCACCAGCAGGTCCCGCGCTTCGGTCAACCGGTCGGAGCGGCCGTCAAAGATGCGGACATTCCGGAACAGCGTGTCGGCCGGCGCTGCGGCATCCTGCGCGAGCGCGGGCACGGCCATGGCGAGAAACGCGAGCAGGCTCCGGAACAGCATGGATAGTCCTCCCTTGTTGGTCTTGATCGCCATGCCCGCAAAGAGGTGGCGCAGCGGGCGCTCTCGGCAGCCACCTCAGCGCGTGCCGGGCACCCAGAGCGGGACGGACACCGACAGGAAGACGGCGTTCCCCTTGAGGCGGTTGGCCGTCTCGACCTCGTGATACCATCTCAGGCGCGCCGAGATGGGCGCCTCGCCAAGCTTGAAATTGCAGCCCAGCATGGCGCCGACCGCGACCGAACGGCCCTTGAAGGGGCCAAGGATCGCGCGGGGCCCGGAATCGGCCGTCAGTTGCTGGTACGCATAGCCAACGCCTCCGACAGAAAGCCCGTTCTCGAACGTCTTCGACACGGCCCATTCCCAGTGAAGCTCGGTGCCCGTCGAATAACGCGTCGCGTCGTTGCGCTGGTTGAACGTCACACCAACAACGTTGGATACATCGAGGCCCAGCGTCTGCTCGAGCCATGTCGGCGCGCCGTAGATGTCGACCGCGCCTCAGTTCTTGGAGATGTTGGCGAGCGCGCCGGCCCGGTAGTCGCCAATGGGCAGGAAGGCGGTGGCGCCGACCTGCCAGTGGAACTGACCCGAACGGCCGCCGAGGAAGGCGCCGACTGACGGATCGGCGAACGAGAAAACGCGGTCCAATCTGCGGAACGGCCCGACGAGACCCTTGACCTCGACCTGCCCAAAGGGCGCCGTAAGAGACAGGCCAAGCCGGGCGCCGCCGATCTCGAGCGGCGTCATCCAGAGCAACGTCGGGATATTGACCACGGGGTCGACGCGCGCGCGTGAGGCGAGCGTGCCGCCCTCGAGGCGGAGATTGCCGCGGATGCGACCCGAATAGATGTAGACCTGATTCGACAGGAACAGACCTTCAGGCGGTGTCAGGCCCGCCCCCGGACACGCAAGCCGAGCACATAGGCGCCCGAGGCGCTCTCGGCAGACTTGGCCGGACCGGACTGGCCTGAAACGCCGAGTGCCGCAGAGATCGTTCCAGCAACGGCGATTGTCCAATGCTTCATGGCAAGCATCTCGTCGTTTTTTCAATACAGACGTACAGGCAATATGCATCGCGCAGTATCGCGGCATTTCCCGACTTGGCAACTGCGGGCTCCACGCCCTGCACGGTTGCGCCGCGGGCGCCGCGATGCTCAATGTCGGGGCCCTCTCGCAGGAACACCAGCATGAGCTCATCGCATCCGTCGACCCTGCCGCTCTGGACCTGGGCCGCTCCGCTACTGGCGGGCGTGCTCGTCGTGCTCAAGCTCGCGCATGTCGTGCCGGCGGATGCCACATTCGTGCTGGTGCTGGCCGGGGTGATGCTGCTCGCGGCGGTCTTCGCGGCGGTGCACCATGCCGAGGTGCTGGCAGTGAAGCTCGGTGACCCGTTCGGGGCGATCCTGCTCGCCGTGGCGGTGACGGTGATCGAGGTCGGGCTGATCGCCTCGATCATGTTTTCCGGCGAACCGGGCTCGGAAGCCGTGGCGCGCGACACGGTGCTGGCTGCGGTGATGATCGTGCTCAACGGCGTCATCGGGCTGTGCCTCGTGCTCGGCGGCCGGCGGCACCACGAGCAGAGCTTCCAGCTTCAGGGCGCATCCTCGACGCTCGCGGTGCTCGGCACGCTCGCGGTCATGTCGCTCATCCTGCCGAACTTCACGCTGACCACATCGGGGCCGTCCTACGCCCCGGTGCAGCTCGTCGTCGTCGGCATCCTGTCGCTGGTGCTGTGGGGCGTCTTCGTCTTCGTGCAGACGATCAAGCACCGGAACTACTTCCTCGACATCGAGGCGGAAGCGGACGTCCACGACAAGCCCAGCGACCAGGTGGCGTACGCCGCGCTCGCGCTGCTCGTCGTTGCGCTCATCTCCGTGGTCCTGCTGGCCAAGACCCTGTCCGTCCCGCTCGACCGCGCGGTCGATGCCGCCGGGCTGCCGCAGGCCTTCGTCGGCGTCGTGATCGCGGCGATCGTGCTGCTGCCCGAAGGGCTCGCGGCCGCGAAATCCGCCGCCATTAACCGGCTGCAGAACAGCATCAACCTGGCGCTCGGCTCGGCTGTGGCCTCGATCGGGCTCACCATCCCATGCGTCGCGATCCTCGCGCTGCTCCTCAACCAGAACCCCGCGCTGGGCGTGTCGCCGAGCAACATGACGCTGCTGGTGCTGACGCTGTTCGCCGCCACGCTGACGCTCGGCACGGGGCGCACCACGGTGCTGCAGGGCGCGATCCATCTCGTGATCTTCGCGGTGTTCCTGCTCGTCTCCGCCGTGCCCTGAGCGCGGCGCGCGAAACGCGGGGGTCGGCTTAACAGGAATCACACCGGTTCGGATGTAGAACCGGCTCTCCTTTCGACCGGAGCCCTGCCGTGAGCCCTGTTTCCGCCCTCAAGATCCTTTCACTGGTCAAGCGCTTCGGCGGCTTCAAGGCCGTGGACGGGCTCGACCTCGACGTGCGGGCTGGCGAACTCTACGCCCTGCTCGGGCCGAACGGCGCCGGCAAGACAACGACCTTGCGCATCGTGGCGGGGCTGCTGGCGCCCGATGCGGGAGCGATCGAGATCTTCGGCATCGACAGGCTCCGCGACCCGGTCGGCACCAAGCGGCTGGTGGCGTGGCTGCCGGACGAGCCGATGATCTACGACAAGCTGACGCCGGTCGAATACCTCGATTTCGTGGCGGGGCTCTGGCAGACGCCGCCCGCCCTCGCCAAGGCGCGGGCGGACGACCTGATCGGCGCGCTGGACCTCGGCAAGGTGGCCCATCAGCGCTGCGAGGGCTTTTCCAAGGGCATGCGCCAGAAGGTGGCGCTGGCAGGCGCGCTGATCCACGAGCCGCGGCTGCTCATCCTCGACGAGCCGCTCACCGGCCTCGACGCGGCGATGGCCCGCACGGTCAAGACGCTGCTGCAGGCCCGCGTCGCCGCGGGCGCGACCGTGATCCTGACGACGCACATCCTCGAGGTGGCCGAGCGGCTCAGCGACCGGATCGGCATCATCCGCGGCGGGCGGCTGGTGCGCGAAGGCACGATGGCCGAGTTGAGGCCGGCCTCGGGCGCGTCCGACTCGACGCTGGAAGAGGTGTTCCTCAACATCGTCGACCGGGCGGACGCGGCATGAGCGCCGCCATGCGAAGCCCGCTCGGCGCCGTGCTGCGCAATGAATGGCGGCTTTCCAGCCGCGGCCTCGGCGACATGCTCGGCGGGCGCGGACGACGGCAGCGCCTCGGCATCGCGGCACTGGTGCTGCTGATGGTGACGCTCGTCTTCGGCATCGCCTACACCATCCTGACCCAGGTGGGCCCGCTCGATCCGGGCGACCCGCGCACCCAGGTCACG
>JAIXZF010000206.1 GCA_027489835.1 Hyphomicrobiales bacterium | reverse complement strand
TCGCGGTAGGGCGCGGGGATGGCGGCGCAGCCCGGCAGCGACATGCCCAGCGCCTCGGCCAGGCTGTTCATGGTCGAGGCCGTGCCCATGGTGTTGCAGTGGCCGGCCGACGGCGCGGAGGATGCGATCAGCTCGATGAAGCCCGCATCGTCGAGCTTGCCGGCGGCATGCAGCTGGCGCGCCTCCCACAGGATGGTGCCCGAGCCCGTGCGCTGGCCATTATGCCAGCCATTGAGCATCGGCCCGCCCGAGAGCACGATGGCGGGAATGTCGACCGTGGCCGCGGCCATGATCTGGGCCGGGGTGGTCTTGTCGCAGCCCGTGGTCAGAACGACCGCGTCCAGCGGATAGCCATAAAGGATCTCCACCAGCGACAGATACTGCAGGTTCCGGTCGAGCGCCGCGGTAGGGCGCTTGCAGGTTTCCTGGATCGGATGGATCGGGAACTCGAAGGGCACGCCACCCATCTCGCGGATGCCGTCGCGGATGCGCGGCGCGAGTTCGATATGGTGGCGGTTGCACGGCGAGATGTCCGAGCCCGTCTGGGCGATGCCGATGATCGGGCGGCCTGATTGCAGTTCCTGGCGCGACAGCCCGAAATTCATGGTCCGCTCGATGTAGATCGCGGTCATGTCGATGTTGGCCGGATTGTCGAACCACGCCTTCGAGCGCAGCTGGTCGGGTCCGATCTTGCGGACGGGCGTATTGGACATCGACGTGGTTTCCCCTCTTGTCATTGCTTGCCCGCAGGCTAGCGCATTCTGCGCGCCGGGGAAGCCATAGCGTGCGCCTTGTCAAAGGCGCGCCGCATGCCGCACATTCGCCAGACACAGGGCCGGCTCCGAAAGCCGCGCCGCCCAACGCCGGACTCCGAACGCATGACCCTCCATCTCGTCGATTCCTTCGGCCGCATCGGCGAGGAAAACGCCTTCGCCGTGCTGGCCCGCGCCACCGAACTGCAGCGCCAGGGCAAGGACGTCATCAACCTCGGCATCGGCCAGCCCGATTTCCCCACTCCGCCCCACATCGTGGAAGCCGCGATCAAGGCGCTGCGCGACGGCGCCCATGGCTACACCCCGGCCACCGGCATCCTGCCGCTGCGCGAGGCGGTGGCCGGCTACGTCCACCGCACGGCGGGCGCCGAGATCAGCCCCGAGAGCGTGCTGATCGTGCCGGGCGGCAAGGTCACCATGCACATGGCGATCCTGATGTTCGGCGAGCCCGGCGCGGAGATCCTCTATCCGGACCCCGGCTTTCCGATCTACCGCTCGATGATCGAGTTCACCGGCGCGACCCCGGTTCCCGTGCCGATCCGCGAGGAAGCCGGCTTCGCCTTCACGGCCGAAGAGCTGCTGTCGCTGATCACGCCCCGCACGCGGCTCATCATCGTCAACTCGCCCGCCAACCCCACCGGCGGCGTCACGCCCAAGGCCGAGATCGACAAGCTGGTGGCCGGGCTGGCCAAGTGGCCCGACGTCGCCATCATGTCGGACGAGATCTACGACGCGCAGGTCTATGACGGCATGGCCCATGTCTCGCTGATGTCCTATCCGGAGATCCGCGACCGGCTGATCCTGCTCAATGGCTGGTCGAAGACCTATGCCATGACCGGCTGGCGCATGGGCTGGTCGGTCTGGCCGAAGCCGCTCTACGAAGCGGCCCGCAAGCTGGCGGTGAACTCCTATTCCTGCGTCAACGCCGCGGCCCAATGGGCGGGCCTCGCCGCGCTGGAAGGGCCGCAGGACGCCGTCCACGCCATGGCCGCCGAGTTCGACCGGCGCCGCGGCGCCGTGGTGGCGGGGCTCAACGCGCTGCCGGGCGTCAGCTGCATCGCGCCGAAGGGCGCCTTCTACGCCTTCCCGAACATTTCGAAGACGGGCTGGAAGGCCAAGAAGCTGGCCTCCGCGCTCCTGGAGGATGCCGGCGTCGCCACCATCGGCGGGCCCGATTTCGGCGTCCATGGCGAAGGCTACATCCGCCTGAGCTATGCCAATTCGCTGCCCAACATCGAAAAGGCGCTGGAGCGCATGGGCGACTTCCTGACGCGCCGCAACGGGGGCTAGACGAAGGTCACATCCATCCCGGGAAGATCGAGGCCCGTGAGCCTCGTCGTCCAGCGCTCGCCCGGCTTGACCGGGAAGGCGCGCGTCACCGTGCCCGTTGTCACCATCTCGCCGGCCAGGAGTGGCGCGGCGTCCGTGTCCAGCGACAGCGTCTCGACCAGATGGCGCAGCGCCGCGACGGGCCCATCGAGCACATTGGCGGCATGGCCGAGATCGAGCTCCTGCCCGTCGCGCGAAAGCCGGATCGAGAAGCTGCGCAGCCGCTCCAGCCAGAGCGCATGGTCCTCGGGCGCGATGGGCGTGCGCGGGCCGACCAGCAGGCCGCCATGCAGGCCGAAGGCGGCGATGCAGTCCTCGACCTTGAAGACCCAGCCCGGAAACAGCGACTGCACGATCTCGAAGCCATGGGCGACCCAGCCGATGCAGCTCATCAGCTCCTCTTCGTCCATGTCCGCTTCCGGCGTGGCGTTGAGGCCGAACACGATCTCGGGCTCGATGCGCGGCTCGACATAGGCCGACAGCGAGGCGTCGAGCACCATGCCCGCGACCTCGCGCACGGTGGTGGCGTACATTGGGCCGTAGATGGGCTGGTGGACGCCGTACTCGTCCCAGATGGTGCGGTTGGTGAAGCCGATCTTGCGGCCCACGACGGGCTCGCCCTGCGCGACGCGACGCGCCGTCACGGCGCGGGAGACTCGGTAGGCGTAGGCGATGTCGAAGCCGGGCACCCGGCCCGCGAGCGGCTCGATCTGGCGGCGTTCGGCGAGGGCGGCGAGGAGGTCGTCGGCGATGGAAGGAGCGTTGGGCATGGGCCAAGGCTAGCGGGTTTCGCTAGCCTCGTCATGCCCCTCGCAAGAAGCAGGCGCTCAGACGTGGAGCGCGCGCTTCTCGACCGCCAGCGCGGCCTCCTTGACGGCTTCCGAGAGCGTCGGGTGCGCATGACACGTGCGCGCCAGATCCTCCGAAGAGCCGCCGAACTCCATCAGCACGGCGCATTCATGGATGAGGTCGCCGGCATTGGGCCCGATGATGTGCACGCCCAGCACCCGGTCGGTGGCGGCGTCGGCCAGCACCTTCACGAAGCCGTCCGTGGCGCGCATGGCGCGGGCGCGTCCATTGGCGGTGAAGGGGAACTTGCCGGCCTTGTAGGCGAC
>JAIXZF010000484.1 GCA_027489835.1 Hyphomicrobiales bacterium | reverse complement strand
GGCTGGCTGGGCGCCATGGCGATGTCCGGGCTGGCTGCGCTCATCGTCGGCGTCGCCGCCCTCAGGCTGCGCCATGACTACCTCGCCATCGCCACCTTCGGTATCGCGGTCACGCTGCAGCTCGTTGCGCTCAACGCCCGCTGGCTCACCGGTGGGCCGTTCGGCCTGCAGTTCATCCCGCGCCCGATGCAGGGCTGGCTCGGCACGGGGCCGGGCTGGAACATGGCCTATCTCGCTTTGGTGCTGGCGCTGCTCTGGCTGGCCTATGTCGCGCTGGAACGCCTCGTGCGGGGCCCTTGGGGCCGCGTGCTGCGCGCTATCCGCGAGGATGAGCAGGCGGCCGAGGCGCTGGGCAAGCGCGCCTTCCTGTTCAGGCTGCAATCCTTCGTCATCGGCTGCGCGCTGATGGGCCTCGGTGGCGCCCTCTATGCGCATTTCGTCGGCTACATCGCGCCCGAGGATTTCCTGCCGATCCTGACCTTCCAAGTCTGGACGATGCTCGTAGTCGGCGGCTCCGGCAACAACAAGGGCGCGCTGCTCGGCGCCCTCGCCGTCTGGCTGCTCTGGAGCCTCTCGGGCGGCGCGATCCGCTCCATCCTGCCTCAGGCCGAGCAGGCGCGCGGCGCGGCGCTCCAGATCGTGCTGGTCGGCGTCATGCTGGTCGCCATGCTGATCTGGCGCCCGCGCGGGCTGATGGGCGAGGCCGACCCCCGCGCGGGCAAGTCCGGCGCCAAGGGCCGGGGCTGACGCCAGAGGCCGCGGCCACCAGAGCCTGCGATCCGCCATGCCGTCCGTGGCGGCGACGCTGCGGCACAGCTTGCCAGCGCCCCCCGCCTTCGCTCTGCTGGGGCGCGCTGCCGACGCCACAGGAGAACCGACGCATGCCAGCATCGACCGGACCATCCCGTTCCGCGTCCTTCGCCTGCACATGTGGGCAGGTGCGCGGAACGATCGCGGATCCATCCCCCGGCGCGGTCAACCGGGTCATCTGCTACTGCGTGGATTGCCAAACCTTCGCCCGCGCCCTCGGCCGGCCCGAACTTCTCGATGCGAAGGGTGGATCGGACATCATCCAGCTGGCTCCGGCGACCATGACCATCCTGCAGGGACATGCCCAGGTCGCCTGCCTGCGGCTGAGCCCCAAGGGCCTCAACCGCTTCCACGCGACCTGCTGCGGCACGCCGCTGGGCAACACGGTCGGGCCGCGCCTGCCCTTCATCGGCGTGGCACGGCAGGCCTTCGAAGTCGGCGGGCAGGATCTGGATGCGCTCTTCGGCCCGGTCATCGGGGCGGTTCACGGTGAGGGTGCGGTGGGCGGCCCGCCGCCGGGCGCCTCGGGCATCCCGCTGCGGCTGCTTTTCGGCGTGCTCGGCAAGCTGCTGCGCTGGCGGCTGACCGGCAAGGGCTGGCCCCATCCCTTCTTCAACCGCGGCAGCGGCGAGCCGGCCTTCCCGGTCACGATCCTTAGCCGCGAGCGCAGGAACGAACTTCGCAGCCTCGGCCGCGCCGGCCCGGCCTGACGACGCGGGCCTGCTGTTTTCGCAGACAGGGACGCCATCCTCGGCTATGGTCCGCCTTTGCAGTTCGGCTATTCCATTGTCGCATGCGCAAGCCTCCCGCGTGGGCCTTGCAGCGGCGCGGCGCCGGGCGTCGTCGTCCGGTGGTGGCCATGGTCGATATTGCCGACCGGTCTGGAGACCCGATGGAATCGATTTTCACATACCTGTTCGGGGCGGCCGCTTTCATGCCCCATGGCTATTGCCTTCTCTGGCGGCCGGATCTCGTGGCCCTGCACGTCGCGGGCGACGGCCTGACCGCTCTGGCCTATTTCCTGATCCCCGCCGCGATCCTTCATTTTCTGAAGCGTCGCCGCGATCTCGAGCCGGCTCATTACCGGATGGCGGCGCTGTTCGTCGCCTTCATCCTCGCCTGCGCCCTGTCGCACCTCGCCGGGCTGGTGACGCTGTGGTTCCCGTATTACGGCCTGCAGGGCCTCATCAAGGCAGCGACCGCGCTCGTCTCGCTGACCACGGCGGCCTTCATCTGGAGCCTCATGCCGGCGCTTCTGGCGCTGCCCTCGCCGGCCGACCTCGCCACGGCGAACGGCCAGCTCAAGGCGGAGATCGGAGCCAAGGAACAGGCGCTCGCCGAGCTCAAGGCCGCCCGCGACGAGCTCGAGCTGAAGGTCGCCGAACGGACGCGGGAGCTGGAGCGCGCCAACCAGCGCTTCGAGCTGGCGCTGGCGAACTCCGGCATCACCATGTTCCAGCAGGATGCCGAGCTCCGCTATGTCTGGATGCACAACCCGCCCGAGCGCATGACGGTCGACGACGTCATCGGCAAGACCGACGCGGAAATCCTCCCCGCGGACGCCGCTGAGGCGGTGATCGGGCTCAAGCGCGAGGCCATGGAGGCCGGCGAGCGGCGCGAGCGCGAGATGCTCGTCGCCTTTCCGCAGGGCGGCCACTGGTACGATTTGCGCGTCGAGCCTTTCGCGGGAGGACGGGAGCGCGGCGTGATCTGCGTGGCCATCGACATCACCCGGCGCAAGCAGGCGGAGGAGCAGCTCAAGCTGGTGATGCAGGAGCTGGTGCATCGCGTGAAGAACATTTTCACCGTAGTGCAGAGCATCATGAGCCAGACGGCGCGGCGTTCGAACAGCATTTCGGACTTCACGCGCACCTTCTCGGACCGGGTGACGGCGCTCTCGCGCGGCCATGACCAGCTCGCGAAGGAGCAATGGCGTTCGGCCTCGCTCAGGGATGTGGTCAACGCCATCGTCGCGCCGCTGATCGGCGATGGCGGCGGCGGCGCGTCCGGCCGGATCCTCGTGGCCGGACCCGATGTCGAGCTCGACAGCGGCCAGGTCCAGAACCTCGCGCTGGCCTGCCACGAACTTGCGACGAACTCGTTGAAGTACGGCGCCCTCTCAAACGAGGCCGGGACGGTCGATGTGCGATGGCGCCTCGAGGAGGGGCCGAAAGGGCCCGTCGTCCGGCTTGCCTGGACCGAGGCGGACGGCCCGCCCGTGGCCCCGCCCGAGCGCAAGGGTTTCGGCCGGATGATGCTGGAGACGCTGGTGCCGCAAAGCCTCGGCGGCAGCGCCCATCTCGATTTCGCGCCGGGCGGGCTGGCATGGCGGCTGGAGATGCCGGCGCAGTGATGTGACGCTCCGGGCGGAAACCAAGCGCGTGCTGTCGTCGGGTTTCATCCCTCAGACCACCACGAAGTCGCTGGCGACCAGCGTTGGGGCGCCGCCGAACTGCGCGAGAGGGGTCACGCCGAAGGCGGTTCCCGTGCCGTCGAGGTCGAAGGAGAGGATGCCGTTGGTGGTGTTGTAGAGCACGGTGGGCCTGACGCCGCTGGGCGTCGGGGCCGCGCCGGAGACGAAGTTGAAGCCGTTGCTGAGCGAGCCCGCCGCCACCGAAAAGCCCGAGCCGGTGAGCTGAATGCGGTCCACACCCGAAGTGAAGGTGAACACCGAGTCAAAGCCGTTGCCCACCCAGCTCGTGAAGGCGAAGGTGTCGGCTCCGCCCTCGCCCGAGAGCAGGTCGTTGAGCGTGCCGCCGGTCAAAGTGTCGTTGCCCTCCCCGCCGAAGAGCCAATCGTTGGAATTGGCGCCGCCGGTCAGGCTGTCCGCCCCGCCAAGGCCGAAGACGATGTTCTGGCCCGCCTGCCCGACGAAGACGTCGCCGAAGCCGGACAGGAAGAAGGTCTCGATGTTGGCAAGCGTGTCGCCCGCTGCCTCGCCAGTGTTCGAGGCCGGGTTCGTAAGATCGAGCCGCACCCCGGCCGCGGCATTCGCGTAGCTCACATAGTCGAACCCCCCTCCGCCATCGATCGCGTCAGTGTCTACACCGCCGTCGATGAACTCCGACCCCGATCCGCCAGTGATCGTATCGTTGCCGCCAAAGCCGTAGATATAGCCGCCGGCCGAGCCGTTGACGAAGCTGTCGCTGAAGCCGGAGAGATAGAAGGCCTCGACGTTGAGCGCCAAATCCCCGGCCGCCTGCCCGGCGTTGAGCGCTTGGTTGGTCATGTTCACTGTCACCGCAGCGGTGGCATCCTGCCAGGAGACGGCGTCGAAGTCAGCGCCGCCATCCATGGAGTCCGCTCCCGCGCCGCCCGCGATGAAGTCGCTGCCGGCCGCGCCGTTGATCGTGTCGTTGCCGTCCAGTCCGCGCAGGATGTTGTCGCCGCCCGAGCCGGTGACGACGTTGTCGAGCCCGTTGCCGTCGCCGTTCGACGGGCCGATGGCGGCGAGCCTGAGGTTCTCGACCAGCGCCATCAGCGCGTAGAAGCCGAGCAGGCTCTCCACCGTGTCGATGTCGGAGCCCGTCTCGATCACCTGGTCGCCGGCAGCGTCGACCTGGTAGAAGTCGTTGCCGAGCCCGCCCTGCATCAGGTCGCCCCCCGCCCCGCCGAAGAGGCGATCGATGCCGTCGCCGCCGAGCAGGGTGTCGGCCTCGCCGCCGCCGCTCAGCGTGTCGTCGCCGCCCTGGCCCGTGAGCAGGTCGGCCCCGGCGAGACCTGTGAGGCTGTCGTCAAACGCATAGCCTCGCAGCGTGTCCGCTCCCGCCCCACCGGAGCGGATGATCGACCCGCTCGACTGGCCAAAGACGACGTAGCTCGTTCCGGCGTCGCCGCGGCCGAACGGGTCAGCCTGGTAGGCTCCCACGATCAGGTCGGCGAGGCCATCGCCGTTGACGTCGCCTGCGCCGGAGACGTCGAAGCCGGATCGGTCGGCTGCAGCGCCCCCGTCGATGCGGAAGCCTTGGGTCGGAGCGAGGTTCGCAAGATCGATGTTCGAGAGGCCGGACGCCTGTCCGAACACCACATAGCTCGATCCGGCGCTGAAGCGCCCGTAGGGATCGGCCTCGGGGGCACCCACAATGAGGTCGGCGACGCCATCCCCGTTGACATCCCCCGCTCCTGCAACGGAGATACCCAGGTCGCTGCCTGCCGCCGCCCCGTAGATGCGAAAGCCCTGACTTGCCGAGAGGCTGGCGAGGTCGATCGTGCTGAAGCCGGCGGCCTTGCCAAAAATGACATAGTTTGATCCGGCCCCACGGGCCCCGATGATGAGGTCGGCGAAGCCATCGCCGTTGACATCGCCAGCTCCTGAGACCGACGAGCCGAAGCTATCGCCTGCTACCGCTCCGTCGATACGAAAGCCCTGGCTTGCGGCGAGGCTCGCGAGGTCGACCGTGGCGAACCCCGAGGCCTGTCCGAACACGATATAGCTCGATCCCGCAGAGTTGCGCCCAGCCGGGTCGGCTTGATAAGCTCCCACGATGACGTCGGCGAAGCCGTCGCCGTTGACATCGCCAGCTCCCGAGACCGAGAAGCCGAAGCCATCGCCAGCTACCGCTCCGTCGATGCGGAAGCCCTGGCTCGTAGAGAGGCTGGCGAGTTCGATTGAGCCGAAGCCCGAGGCCTTGCCCAGGATGACGTAGCTCGACCCGGCGCCATTACGGTTGGAGGGGTCGGCGCCAGTGGCTCCGACGATGATGTCGTCAAAGCCGTCATTGTTGACGTCGCCCGCCCCCGAGACGGAGAGGCCCGAGAAGTCGAATTCTGCCGTGCCATCAATGCGGAAGCCCGTGTTGGACGCGAGGTTCGCCAGATCGATGTCGGCAAAGCCCGCGGCCTTGCCGAACACCACATAGCTCGATCCGGCGCTGGTGTGGCCGTTGGGGTCGGCTAGGGCGACACCCAAGACCAAGTCGGCAAAGCCATCGTTATTGATGTCGCCCGCCGCTGACACGAAGCGGCCGGACTGGTCGAATTGCGCGGCCCCGTCGATGCGGAAGCCTTGGGAAGGAGCAAGGCTGGCGAGGTCGACCGTGCCGAAGCCCGAAGCCTTGCCGAAGAGCACATAGTTGGACCCCGCCTGGTTGCGTCCGGCGGGGTCGGCCTGGAAAGCTCCCACGATGAGGTCAACGAAGCCGTCGCCGTTGATGTCGCCCGCATTCGCGACGGAGGTGCCCGAGAAGTCGCTCGCTATCGCACCATTGATACGGAAACCTTCGTCCGCGCTCAAGGCGGCGAGATCGATGACGGACTTGTAGCCCATGGATGGCCCCTGCGGTGCTGCCGGATATCAGCAAAGGAACCGGGTATGGCACAAGGAGAAACAGCCATCTTCAAGCCTCGCTGCGGCGCGATGACTGACGGCGGCGTCAGACCACCACGAAATCGCTGGCGGCCAGCTTGGGGGCTCCGCCGAACCGCGCGGGTGGGGTCAGGCCGAAGGCGCTTCCCGTGCCGTCGAGGTCGAAGGACAGGATGCCGTTGGTGGTGTTGCAAAGCAGGGTGAGCCTGACGCCGCTGGAGGTCGGGGTCGCGCCAGAGACGACGCTGAAGCCATTGGTGAAGGAGCGCTCCGCGAGCGAGAAGCCCGCGCGGCCTGGAATGCGGGGAGGCAAGTTGCACCATTGAACGGCGCCATATCTTTGAAGTAGTGCGCCAAGCTCCCGCAAGGCCCGTACAGCGGCGCGGCGCCGACGTTGCGGCGTGCGGCGGCTTAGCCGGCAGTGCGTGGAAACAGGCTAGCTTCAGCCAGTACAAGGAACGAGATCGGCGCGACCGGCCACGATCGGCGACGGCCAAAGGCGAGGGACGCCCGCCACAAAATGGCCTTTCGGGCCGGTTTGCGATGCTCTGCGGACTGTCACGAATGGATGAGTGGTGCCCCCAGCCGGAATCGAACCAGCACTCCTTGCGGAAACCGATTTTGAGTCGGTCGCGTCTACCAGTTCCGCCATGGGGGCACGCAGCCCCTCGTGTAGCGGGAGGCACCGCGCCCGGTCAATGCCGGCCGGTTCATGCATTCTCCATTTGCGGTATGCAGAATGTGCGAATCTCAACCCGGCGGGCCGCGATGTTCCGGAAGCTCTATGACTGGATGATGCGCCTCGCCGCCGGCAGGCGCGCGCCGCTGGCGCTGGGCGTGATCGCCTTCAGCGAGAGCTCGTTCTTCCCCATTCCGCCCGACGTGATGCTGGCGCCGATGGTGCTGGCGAGGCCCGCCCGGGCCTGGAGCTATGCGGCGCTGTGCACGCTCGCCTCGGTGCTGGGCGCGCTGCTCGGCTACGCCATCGGAGCGCTGCTTTACGATTCGGTCGGGAAGTGGATCATCGACGCCTATGGCTATCAGGGCGGCGTCGAGGCCTTCCGCAAGGCCTATGCCGAGCATGGACACTGGATCATCCTGCTCAAGGGGCTGACGCCCATTCCCTTCAAGCTCGTCACCATCACCTCGGGCTTCGCCGGCTATGACCTCGCGATGTTCGTGGCTCTGAGCGCGCTGACCCGGGGCCTGCGCTTCTTCGCGGTGGCAGGGTTGCTCAACCGCTTCTCGGGGCCGATCCGCCGCCTGCTCGACCG
>JAIXZF010000007.1 GCA_027489835.1 Hyphomicrobiales bacterium | reverse complement strand
TATCAGCGCATCGAGCACCTCAAGCATTTCGCCTCGCGCCGCGCCTTCGACATCGAGGGGTTGGGCGACAAGCAGATCGAGTTCTTCTTCGAGAAGGGGCTGATCAAGGAACCGGGCGAGATTTTCACGCTGGAGGCGCGCGACGCCGCGCCGGGCAATCTCCAGCGCATCCGCCATTTCGAGGGCTTCGGCGAGGTCTCGACGCGCAACCTGTTCGCGGCCATCGAGGCGCGGCGCACCATCCAGCTCGAACGGCTGGTCTTCGCGCTTGGCATCCGCCATGTCGGCGAGACGACCGCGCGGCAACTGGCGCGCAATTATGGCTCATGGGCGGGCTTCGAGGCCGCCTGCCTCAAGGTGGCTGCCGGCGACGCCGACGCCATCGCCGAGATGGACGCCATCGACCAGATCGGCGCCAGCGTCATCGACGCGATCGGCGCCTATTTCGGCGAGGAGCACAACCGCGCCATCGTCGAGCGGCTGGCGGGGCAGCTCACCATCCTCGACGCTGAGCGCATCGCGGCGGAATCGCCCGTGACCGGCAAGATCGTGGTGTTCACCGGCTCGCTGGAAAAGATGACGCGTGACGAGGCGAAGTCCATGGCCGAGCGGCTGGGCGCGAAGGTCTCGGGCTCGGTGTCGAAGAAGACCGACCTCGTGGTCGCAGGGCCCGGCGCCGGCTCCAAGCTCAAGACAGCGGCGGAGCTTGGCATAGCGGTGATCGACGAGGATGCCTGGCTGAAGCTGGTGGGCGGCTAGAGGCGGCGCTCGCTTCGCTCGCATGGTCTGCGCTGGGTTCCGGGTTCCATTCCGCTTGCGCTCCATGGCCCCGGAAAATCGAAGTTGGGGCGGGGCGAGTGCGCGCTTCCCATTGGCGGGTGTCCGGGGCCTGGAGCCGCTGGCGGCGCAAGGAACCCGGAATCCAGCGCAACGGGTCGCCGAAGGCGGCCGCCTTGAGCTATCCCTCCGCCTCCTCGCGCAGCATCTCCAGCCGCAGCCATTCCTCCTCGCTTTCGGCGAGCTTCGCCTGCGTCAGCGCCAGGGCTTCCACGGCCTTGTTGAAGCGCACCGGGTTGGTCGCGAACAGCCCGTCCTCGGCCAGGAGCGCGTTGAGCTTGTCGATGTCGGCGTGGAGCTTGTTGATGGTCTTCGGCAGCGTCTCAAGCGCGTGGCGCTCCTTGAAGCTGAGCTTCGCCTTCGGCTCGCGCGGTGTGGGGGTGGCCGGCGCGGACGGAGCAGCAGCGTCTTCCGTCTTCGCCATGGCCGAGAGCTTGCCCTTCTGCCCCTTGCGCGCGGTCACGCCCTCGCCGCGCTGGGTGACCATGTCGCTGTAGCCGCCGGCATAGGTGGTAAAGCGGCCGGCGCCGTCGGCCATGATGACGGCGTTGACCGTTCGGTCGAGGAAGTCGCGGTCATGGGAGACGAGGATGACCGTGCCGTTGTAGTCCGCGATCATCTCCTGCAGCAGGTCGAGCGTTTCGAGGTCGAGGTCGTTGGTGGGCTCGTCGAGGACCAGCAGGTTCGACGGCTTGGCCAGCGCCCTTGCCAGCATCAGCCGGCCGCGCTCGCCGCCGGAGAGCACCTTGATGGGCGTGCGCGCCTGCTCGGGCGTGAACAGGAAGTCCTTGAGGTAGCCCATGACGTGCTTGCGCTCGCCGGCCACGTCGATGAAGTCGCCGCGGCCATCGGTCATCGCCTCGGCCAGCGTCCACTCGTCCTTGAGGCTGTCCCGGCGCTGGTCGAGCGTGGCCAGCGCCGTGGCGGGGCTGAGCAGGACGCTGCCCGAATCGGGTTCGATGCCGCCGGTCAGCATGTTGATCAGCGTGGTCTTGCCGGCGCCGTTGGCGCCGACGATGCCGACGCGCTCGCCGCGCGAGATGCGGATCGAGAAATCGCCGACGATCGTGCGGCCACCATACGTCTTGGCGATGTTCCGGGCCCCGATCATCAGCTTGCCGGCGCTCTCGGCCTCGGAGACGGCGAGCGTGACCTGACCTTGCGGGCCGCGATAGTTCCTGGCCTCGGCACGCAGGGCATGCAGGTTCCCGAGCCGCTTGACGTTGCGCTTGCGGCGCGCGGTCACGCCGTAGCGCAGCCAGTGCTCCTCGTTGGCGATCTTGCGGTCGAGCTTGTGACGCTCAATCTCCTCCTCCTCGAGCACCTTGTCGCGCCATACCTCGAAGGAGCCGAAGCCCTGGTCGAGCCGGCGCGCTTGGCCCCTGTCCAGCCAGACGGTGGCGCGCGACAGGCTGGTGAGGAAGCGCCGGTCGTGGCTGATCAGCACCAGCGCGCTCTTCGATTGCGCCAGTTCCTGCTCGAGCCAGGCGATCACCGGCAGGTCGAGGTGGTTGGTCGGCTCGTCGAGCAGCAGCAAGTCCGGCTCGGGGGCGAGCGTGCGGGCGAGCGCCGCCCGGCGCGCCTCGCCGCCCGACAGGCGCGAGGGGTCTTCCTCGCCGGTCAGGCCCAGCTGCTCCAAGAGGTAGCTCACCCGGTAGGCGTCGTCGCCCGGCGCGAGCCCAGCCTCGGCATAGGCGCGCGTGGTCGCGAAGCCCGCGAAGTCCGGCTCCTGCGGCAGGTAGCGCATGGTGACGCCCGGATGCACGAAGCGTTCGCCGCGTTCCGGATCGATTAGCCCCGCTGCGATCCTGAGCAGGGTCGATTTGCCGGAGCCATTGCGGCCGATGAGGCAGATGCGGTCACGCGGCGCAACAGCAAGTTCCGCGCCGTCGAGGCAAGGCGTGCCGCCAAAGCCGTGACGAACATCCTTGAGGGTGAGAAGAGGGGGAGCCATGGCCGCCAAGTGGACTGCCGCGGGCCGACACGCAAGCCCCGGGCGCGGCAGCGCCCGACCGATCACAGCTCCGACAGGTGGCATCCCCACCGGTTGGGGCCGTGATAGGTTCGGACATCAACCGTTTTCAACCGGCAGGTCGTCGTGCGTCTTCTCAGCCATCTCCTCTCGCGCTTCATCCGCAATGGCCGCCTGACCGTGGTCGACCATGGCGGCGCCCGCCACGGCTTCGGCTCCGGACAGGAGGGACCCGAGGTCACGCTGCGCTTCCACGATGCGGCGCTTGAGCGCGAGATCTTCTTCAATCCGGAGCTGAAGGTGGCCGAGGCCTACATGGACGGACGGCTCACCTTCGAGGGTGGATCGACCGTGCACGACCTCGTCCGCCTGTTCTCGGTCAACCGGGGCGGGCTCGCCTCGCATCCTGTGCAGCAGGCGCTGAGGAAGGCCTGGCGAAGCGTCAAGCGCCTGCAGCAGAGCAACAAGCTCGGCCAGGCGGCGAACAACGTCCGGCATCACTACGACATCCCGACGCCGTTCTACCGGCTCTGGCTCGACCCGACGATGAGCTATTCCTGCGCCTACTTCCCGACGCCGGAGGCCTCGCTGGAGGAAGCGCAGCGCGCCAAGATTCGGCACATCATCGCCAAGCTGAAGCTGGAGCCCGGCATGGAGATCGCCGAGATCGGCTCGGGCTGGGGCGCGCTCGCCATCGCCATCGCCAAATCCTGCGACGTGAAGGTCGTAGGCATCAATGTCAGCCTCGAGCAGCTCGCCGCCTCGCGCGCGCTGGCGGAGGCCGAAGGCTTGGCCGACCGGGTGACCTTCGTCGAGAAGGATTACCGCGAGGTCGACGGGCGGTTCGACCGCGTGGTCTCGGTCGGCATGATGGAGCATGTCGGCGTGCAGGCCTTCGACACCTATTTCGGCCAGGTGAAGCGCATGCTCAAGCCGGGCGGCTACGCCATGATCCACGCCATCGGCCGCATGTCGCCGCCCGGCACGACGGCGCCCTTCATCCGCAAGTACATCTTCCCGGGCGGGTATGTGCCGGCGCTGTCGGAGGTCTTCGCCTCGTTGGAGCGCACCGGCATCTGGTGCTGCGACTGCGAGACGCTGAGACTGCACTATTACTGGACCATCAGGCATTGGCGCCTGAACTACGAGGCGAAGCGCGACGAGGCCGTGGCCATGATGGGCGACCGCTTCTGCCGCATGTGGGATTTCTACCTCGCGGCGGTGGAGCTCGGCTTCCTCGACGGCTCCAACTTCGTGTTCCAGCTGCTTTTGTCGGAGACGCGCGACGCGGTGCCGGTGATCCGCGATTTCATCGTGGACGAGGAAAGGCGGTTGGCGGCAGGGGGCTGATCAATCAGCTTTGCTGGCATCAGCCCATCCTGCTTGCCAGAATTCCGGAACGGCCGTAAACATGCGGCATGATGTCCGACGCCGCCTTTTCGCGCCTCGATGCCAGCGACCTGTTCGCCGGCCGGCGTTCGACCGCGCGCTCGCTTCTCCTCGGCCTGCTTCTTACCAGCCCCTGAGGGCCGTCCGGGCATGCCTGGGCTCTCAGGGGAACGAGGCCATCACCCCCCTGAACAGCCCGCCGCAGATCAGCTAGAGCTTGAACCATGCGGACCGGGCGCGATGCCCGAGAGGTAGCGACCATGTCCAAAGACCGCGTCCTGATTTTCGACACCACCTTGCGCGACGGCGAGCAATCGCCCGGCGCCACTATGACCTTCGAGGAAAAGCTCGAAATCGCCGACATGCTGGACGCCATGGGCGTCGACATCGTCGAGGCCGGCTTTCCCATCGCCTCGATCGGCGATTTCGAAGCCGTCCATGCCATCGCCAAGCGCCTGAAGCGCGCCACCGTGGCCGGCCTCGCCCGCGCCATCAACGCCGACATCGACCGGGCCGGCGAAGCGGTGAGGGTGGCCCAGCGCGGACGCATCCACACCTTCGTGTCCACTTCGCCGATCCATCTGGAGCACCAGATGCGCAAGACGCAGGAGGAGGTGCTCGACATCATCGTCGCGACCGTGGCCCGCGCCCGCAACCTCGTCGAGGATGTGGAGTGGTCGGCGATGGACGCGACCCGCACGCCCATCGACTATCTCTGCCGCTGCGTCGAGGCCGCGATCAAGGCCGGCGCCACCACCATCAACCTGCCCGACACGGTGGGCTACGCCACGCCGGACGATCACCGCCGGATGTTCTCCGAGGTGCGCGCCCGCGTGGCCAACAGCGACAAGGCCGTGTTCTCGGCCCATTGCCACGACGATCTCGGCCTCGCCGTGGCCAATTCGCTGGCGGCGCTGGAGGGCGGGGCGCGGCAGATCGAATGCACCATCAACGGCATCGGCGAGCGGGCGGGCAACACCGCGCTCGAGGAGATCGTGATGGCGATCCGCACGCGCGGCGACGTGTTTCCCTACGATACGGGCATCGAGAGCCGGATGCTGACCAAGGCGTCCAAGATGGTCTCGAACGCCACTTCGTTCCCGGTGCAGTACAACAAGGCGATCGTCGGCCGGAATGCCTTCGCCCATGAGAGCGGCATCCATCAGGACGGGATGCTGAAGAACCAGACCACCTACGAGATCATGACGCCCGAATCGGTGGGCGTGCAGAAGACCTCGCTGGTGATGGGCAAGCATTCTGGCCGGGCCGCCTTCAAGGACAAGCTGAAGGCGCTGGGCTACGAGCTCGGCGACAACCAGATCGAGGATGCCTTCGTGCGCTTCAAGGCGCTGGCCGACCGCAAGAAGCATGTCTACGACGAGGACATCGAGGCGCTGGTGGACGACAACATCGCCTCCGCCCATGACCGGGCCAAGCTCGTCTCCATGTCGGTGATCGCCGGCACCCGCGGGCCGCAGCGCTGCACCATGAAGATCGAGGTGGACGGGCGCATCGTGACCGAGGAAGCCGAGGGCAACGGCCCGGTGGACGCCACCTTCAACTGCATCAAGGCGATCATCCCTCACGAGGTCACGCTGGAGCTCTATCAGGTCCACGCCGTGACCGAGGGCACCGACGCGCAGGCCGAGGTGTCCGTCAGGCTCAGCCGCGACGGCAGCTCGGTGACGGGGCGCGGGGCCGACCCCGACACGCTGGTGTCCTCGGCACGCGCCTATCTCATGGCGCTCAACAAGCTCGAGGCGCGTGGAGCGCGGGTGCACCCGCAGGCAGCGGAGTAGGCGGCCCGCGCATCTTCCGCCATGGTCCGTCATTCCGGGCGGCGCAAGCCGCGCCCGGAATGACGCCGATTTGCTATGGTCCTCTCCATGCCCGCCTCACGCAACGCCCTTCTCGTCCTCGCCTGGATGCTCGGCTCGCTGACATCCTTCGCGGGCGTCGCGCTGTCGGTCAGGGGCCTGCAGGGCGCGCTGACCGTGTTCGAGATGCTGGCCATCCGCAATCTCGGCGGGCTGGTGATTCTCGCCGGCATGATGCTGCTCAGGCCGGGGCCGGAGCAGGTGATCCGCCCCGCCAGGGCCAAGATCCACGGGCTGCGCAACGTCGCGCATTTCGTCGGCCAGGCGCTCTGGGTCTATGGCGTCACCGTGCTGCCGCTGGCCACCGTCTTCGCCATCGAGTTCACCACGCCGTGCTGGGTGGCGCTGTTCGCGGTGCTGTTCCTCAAGGAGCGGATGACGGCGGGCAGGGCGCTCTCGATCCTGCTCGGGTTTGTCGGCGTCATCATCATCCTCAGGCCCGGGCTGGAGAGCTTCCGGCCCGAGGCGGTGGCGGTCGTACTGGCGGCGGTGTTCTTCGGCATCCAGATCACCACGACCAAGTTCCTCACCGGCTCCAACTCGACCTGGACCATCATGTTCTGGATGAACCTGATGCAGCTGCCGATGAACATGGCGGCCAATGCCGCGATGGGCCACTCGCCGCTGATCGTCGGCAAGCTCAGCCTCGCCATCTGGCTGCCGGCCCTGGGCATCGCGGTCACGGGCTTCCTTGCCCATTACTGCCTGACCAACGCCTTCCGCCATGGCGACGCGACGCTGGTCATCCCCATCGACTTCCTGCGCGTTCCGCTGATCGCGCTGATCGGCTGGCTGTTCTATGCGGAGACGCCGGAACTCGCCGTCCTCATCGGAGCGGCCGTGGTCATCGGCGGGGTCTGCGTCAACCTGATCGCCGAGGCGCGGGCCACCAAAGCAAAACCCACCCCTGCCTAGCCGGGTAGAGGCAGGCCCCGATCGGGCTTGACCACGCCCATCACGAAGCTGGAGCGCACATCGGCCACGCCCGGCAGGGTGAGGAGCCGGTTTATCGCGAACTCGCCATAGGCCTCGAGATCGGCCGCCACGCAGCGCAGCAACAGGTCGACCTCGCCCGACAGCGCCCAGCAGGCCACCACCTCGTCGAACAGCTTCAGCCGCTCGATCAGGCGGGTGCGCCAGCCTTCCTCGGAATGCGCGAGCTTGACGAAGGCGAAAGCCTCGACGCCCCAGCCGATGGCGCGGCCATCCACTTCGGCCCGCCAGCCGGTGATGACGCCGTTCTCCTCCAGAGCCTTCAGCCGGCGCAGGCAGGGCGACGGCGCCATGCCGACCTTCGCGGCCAGATCGACATTGGCGATCCGCCCCTGGCGCTGCACCTCGGCGAGGATGCGGCGGTCGGCTGCGGATAACTTGCCTCGCGCGGCGGGCATGGCGGATTCCAGCGCTGATGACGTCAGATCGGTCATATCATGACCGGATGCGATGTTCGAGGGGCAGAAAAAGGCCGGACATGACGCCAGTTGGGGTCCACGCTCCACGTCAAGGAGGATCCCCCATGACGCCCACCATTCCCGAGATCGCGCGCCCCTTCGTGCTGGAGCAGCCGCAGGAGCGCTACACCGACGAGGACCACCGCACCTGGGCGCGGCTCTGCGAGCGCCAGCGCGGCCTGCTTGAGGGCCGCGCCTGCCAGCCCTTCCTCGATGGGCTCGACGACGCGGCCATCGCCATGGACCGCATCCCCGATTTCGCCGCCATGAGCGAAGCCCTGTTCGCCAGGACCGGCTGGCGCGTGGTGGCCGTGCCGGGGCTGGTGCCCGACGCCGTCTTCTTCGGGCTGCTGGCGGAACGACTCTTTCCGGCCGGCTGGTGGATCAGGCGGCCCGAGCAGTTCGACTACATCGAGGAGCCCGACGTGTTCCACGACGTGTTCGGCCATGTGCCGCTGCTGGCCAACGCCACCTATGCCGACTTCGTTCAGGCCTATGGCGAAGCCGGGCTCAAGGCGCGCGGAGCCGAGGAGCTCAAGCAACTGGCGCGGCTCTACTGGTACACGGTCGAGTTCGGCCTCATCGACGGGCCGGAGGGCCTGCGCATCTTCGGCGCCGGCATCGCGTCCTCGCCGGGCGAGACGATCTTCGCGCTCGAAAGCACCTCGCCCAACCGCATCGGGCTCGATCCGGCACGCGTCATGCGGACGGATTATCTCATCGACGATTACCAGCAGAGCTACTTCGTGATCGAGGCCTTCGACCGGCTGCCGAAGCTCGACGGACCCGCTCTGGCCGGTCTGCGCGCGGGCATCGCCGGGTTGCCGCCGATCGCGCCGGCCGCCATCGAGCCCGGGGACCGGATCGTCACCCAAGGCGACGGCTCCTACCACCGGGCTAAAAGGGCAGCGTGACGCTCAGCCGGGCTTCTTCTGCTCGTCCCAGAAGATCCACACGCCGGCGCCGACGATGATCGCGGCGCCGACGAGCGTCGAGGCCGAAGGCACGTCGCCGAAGACGAGGTAGCCGAGGATCACCGCCCAGACGATCAGCGTGTACTGGTAGGGCACCAC
>JAIXZF010000296.1 GCA_027489835.1 Hyphomicrobiales bacterium | reverse complement strand
AGTCTGAGCCGCGTCTTGTTGAAGCCGAGCCGCTCGGCCGCCACCTCGAAGCGGCGGCCGATCATCCAGGCATAGGGGCCTGTGCCGACCTGGCGCTGGCCCCAGGAGGCGTCGTAATCCTTGCCGCCGCGGGTGGACTGCACCAGCGACATCACATGGCGCAGCTTGTCTGGATAGTGCGTCAGCAGCCAGTCGCGCACGAGGTCCTTCACCTCCAGCGGCAGCCGGAGCAGGACATAGCCCGCCTCGCGCGCGCCATTGGCGTAGCCTGCGTCGAGGATGCGCTCGATCTCGGCATCGTTGACGGCAGGGATGACGGGCGCGACCAGCACGGTGACGGGAATGCCCGCCTCGGTCAGCCGCCTGATCGTTTCCAGCCGCCTGGCAGGGCTGGCGGCGCGCGGCTCCATGGTGCGGGCGAGCTTGGGATCGAGCGTCGTCACCGAGATGGCGACCTTGGCGAGGCCCTGCTCGGCCATCGGCGCGAGCAGGTCGATGTCCCGCTGGATCAGCGCCGACTTGGTGACGATGCCGACGGGATGGCGGTGCCGCGACAGCACCTCGAGGATGCCGCGCATGATCCTGAGCTTCTTCTCGATCGGCTGGTAGGCGTCCGTGTTGGTGCCGATGGCGATCATGCGCGGGCTGTAGCCCTGCGCGGCGAGCTCGCGCTCGAGCAGGGCGGGCGCGTCCGGCTTGGCCGTGAGCTTCGTCTCGAAATCGACCCCGGGAGACAGACCGAGATAGGCATGGCTCGGCCGCGCGAAGCAATAGACGCAGCCATGCTCGCAACCGCGATACGGGTTGATCGAGCGATCGAAGGAGATGTCGGGCGAATCGTTGCGGGTGATGATGGTGCGCGGCTTCTCCACCGCCACGTCGGTCCGGAAGGGCGGAAGCTCGCCGAGCGAGCCCCAGCCATCATCCTCCTCGACGCGGCTCTGCGCCTCGAAGCGCGCATCGGGATTGATGGTCGCCCCACGCCCGCGCCGCCGCTCGGGATCGAGCCTGTGGCCGGCCAGCCCGGCCGGATCCTCGGCCCTGAGACGCGCGGAGGCCACCACCTCTGACGCATCCTGACGCCGCTGCATGGGTGTCCTCGGGCGCGTCATGGGGTCGAACACCTCTCAATTCGTGGTTTGTTCTTGTAAACGAAGCATGAACATTGTCAATGCGCGGCTGCTGTGGCTCATTTTGTCCGGAGCCCGCGTCCTTGCCCAAAAGCTGGGCTTGCGGCGTTCCGAACGCCAGATACAAGTCGTCGCATGTTGACGGCCATCATCCACGCCAAGCGGTCTCCGGAGGCGCTCGCCGTCACGATGTCGGCGCTGGTGCCGGCCGTGGCCGATGGGCTGATGAGCCATGCCGTCGTCGCCCTTCAGGGGGACGACCCGGATGGCGCGCGGATCGCCGACGCCATGGGCGCGGCGCTGGTCACGGTCAGGCACGATGCCTGGCGCGAGGCCGCCGCCACGGCGCGGGGCGAATGGGTGCTGCTGCTTGATGCCGGCGACATTCCCGGCCAAGGCTGGATCCCCGCGATCGAGCGCCACCTGATCCACGAAATGGCGTCGCGCCGGAGGGCAGCGTTCATGCCCCTTTCCGGCGGCCTCCAGGGGCTATCGGAACGGCTGGGCCTGATGTTCGGCACGGTTCATCCCCGCGCCGGACTGGTCGGGCCGCGCAAGGCGATCGCCGAGGGGCAATCGCGCTTTGCGCCTGCGCGACTGTCTGTCGGCAGGCAGCGGCTGGACGGGTGAGTCCACACGGGGTTTCGCGCATCGCACCAACGCGCCAGCTCTGACCGCTCGCCTCAGGCCTTGCCCGTGCCGCGCCTGAGGTGCTCGTCGAGCCGCGGCATGATCTCGACGAAGTTGCAGGGCCGGTGGCGGAAATCGAGCTGAAGCGACAGGATGCCGTCCCAGGCATCCTTGCAGGCGCCTGGCGAGCCGGGCACGCAGAACACGTAGGTCGTGGCGATCAGCCCGGCCGTCGCGCGCGACTGGATGGTCGAGGTGCCAATCTTGGCGGCCGAGATCTGGTGGAACACCCAGGAGAAGCCATCCATCCGCTTGTCGAAGAGCGGCTCGAGGGCGTCCGGCGTCACGTCGCGGCCGGTGAAGCCGGTGCCGCCCGTGGTGATGACGACGTCGATGGCGGGATCGGCGACCCATGCCCTGACCTGCGAGACGATGGCCTCGCGGTCGTCCGGCACGATGGCGCGGGCGCCCAGCCGGTGCCCGGCGCCGGCGATGCGCTCCGCCAGCGTGTCGCCCGAGCGATCGTCGGCCAGGGTGCGGGTGTCGGAGACGGTCAGCACGGCGATGCCGACCGGAATGAAGGGCCGCGTCTCGTCGATTCGTGACATCTGGGTTCAGAGCGTCCGGGTGGAGAAAGTGTCGCAGGACTTCAGCGTGCCGGAGCGCATGCCCGTCATGAACCAGCGCGAGCGCTGCTCTGCCGAGCCATGGGTGAAGCTGTCGGGAACCACCTGCCCCTGCGAGGCGCGCTGGAGCTTGTCGTCGCCGATGGCGGCAGCGGTGCGCATCGCCTCGTCGACGTCGCCCGGCTCGACCCGGTTCATCTGCTGCATGTGATAGGCCCAGACGCCTGCGAAGCAATCGGCCTGCAGTTCGACCCGCACCGACAGGGCATTGGAGTCCCGCTCGGAGGCGCGCTCGCGCATCTGGTTCACGCGCGGCAGGATGCCGAGCAGGTTCTGCACGTGATGGCCGACCTCGTGGCCGATGACGTAGGCGTAGGCGAAGTCGCCTCCCCCGCCGAGCCGGCGCCGCATCTCGTCGAAGAACGAGGTGTCGAGATAGACCCTCTGGTCGAGCGGGCAGTAGAACGGCCCCATGGCGGCCTGCGCCGTGCCGCAGCCGGAGCGGTCCACGCCCCTGAACAGCACGAGGCGCGGGGGCTGGTATTGCTTGCCGGTGTCGCGCGGCAGGACCTTCTCCCAGACATCCTCGTTCTGCGCGAGCACGGCCGAGACGAAGCGCCCCATCTCGTCGGCGGGCGGGCCGGCCGGGCGGCTCTGGGTCTGCTGCGGGCGGGCGCCCTGCAGCATCTCGGCGCCGCCGATCAGGATGCGCGGGTCGATGCCGAGCGCGTAGCCCACGATGCCGAGCACCAGCATGGTGCCGATGCCGAGCCCGCCCCGGCCGCCGGGCATGCCGGCGAAGCCGCCGCCGCTGCGCCGATCCTCCAGGTTGTCCGACTGGCGATAATCATCCCACTTCATCGTGCGCCATCCCTTCCCGGATCGTCCGGGATTGCCTGAACATCGCCGCTTCCGGCCTTGGCCGCAAGCGGCCGCAGGCTGGGCACCGCTCGGTCCAGCAACACCGGCCGGGCCGCATTGTTCATGCAGCCTGCGTTCATCAAGCGCGCCGTAACTTTCGCGCAGGGCGACTGATCGGGGACGGACGTCGCGTTCCCGCGAGAGCGTGGGCGGACCCGATGCGGCCGGCCCCACACGAGGAGACATCCATGATGATGAAGCACATCGTGCGCATGGCCATGGCCGCAGGCCTGGCGCTTGCCGGAGCGTCGTTCGGAGGCCTTGGCGCCTCGGCGGCCCCGGTGACGACGGGGCTGCAGGCCACGAGCGAGGCGGCGGCGGCGCAGGCCAGTTCGCTGGTCGCCGGCGTGGCGTATCACCGCGGGCGCCACTACCGCCGCGTGGTCTACCGGGCGAGGCCGGTGCAGTACCGCCGCGCCTACTATCCCCGCCCGATCTACTATCGGCCGGTCAGGGCGAGGCCCATCTATGCGCCCGTGCGCTATGGCTACGGGCCGCGCTGCGTCATCCGCTGGCGCACGGTCTACACCTGGCAGGGCGTGATCCAGAAGCCGGTGCGCGTCTGCCGCTGGTGAGGCGGCCCGCTAAACGTCGGCTGAACGGCTCGCTCTGACGCCGTTCAGCCGACGGGCGCGATGATGCCTTCAAGGATGGCGCCAGATTCGGCATGAGGCCGGCCTCGCCATCGCAACAGGGAGCATCATCCATGTCGCGCATCATCACCTCCGCCCGGGTCCGCAAGGTGGTCCTCGGCCTCGCGGCGGCGGCCGGGCTCGGACTCGGCGCCTTGTCCTTCACATCCCCGGCCAGCGCGCAATCCTGGTCGCTCACCATCGGGCAGCCCTCCCATGGCTTTGGCCATGGCGGCTACGTCGATGGCGGCTACCGCCCGGTGCGCGATGGCTGGGACCATGGCTGGCGCGGCGGCTGGCGCGAGCATGGCGGCTATGGCCGCCGGGGCGGATACGACGGAGGCTACGGCTTCTATGGCGCCCCGCGCTGCGTCACGCGCACGGTGCGCTACTGGGATGGCTGGGGCTGGGCCGTCGAGCGTCGGCGCGTCTGCAATTGACGCGGCGACGACCCTGACCGCTCAGGGCGCCAGCATGGCCTCGCCGCGGTGGAGCGCCTCGCTGAGTTCGGTGAAGCCGCCGCCCTCGACATGAAGAACCAGCGCCGGCAACACTCTTGCCGGCGCCTTGCTGCCGAGGCGGGCCGAGATCAGCACCCGCCGAGCCGGATCGCCTGCAAGCGTGTGGACCGGCACGACCGACAGGGCCCCGAAGCGGCTCGCGAGCAATGGCAGGAGCCATGGCAGCGCCTCGGGCCGATGGATGATCACGAAGCGCCCTCCGGGCCCCAGCGCGCGGGCCGCGGCGCGCACCCAGGCCTCGAAAGCCTCGGGCGTCATGGCATGGGCCTCGGCCCGGCCCGCATGCGGCGAGGCGCGGTGCCGGCCAGGTTCGTTGTAGGGCGGGTTGGCGACCACGAGGTCGGCAGCCCCGATCGGCAATCCGGCTGCGGCGAGGCGCCTCGCGCCGGCTGCGATGTCGGCCTCGGCCACGGCCGCCTTCCCGACAAGCCCGTTGCGCTCGATGTTGGCGCGCGCGAGGCCCGCCGCCGCCGGGTCGCGCTCGACCAGGATCGCGTGCTCGCAGCGACCGAGCGCGAGAAGCCCCAAACCGACCGCGCCCACGCCGCTGCCCATATCGACGACATGGCGGGCGCGTCCGGCCGCTGCGACGAGCAGCACCGCGTCGGTGCCGGCCCGGTGGCCGCCTGCGGCCTGCAGCAGCTGAAGGCGCCCACCCAGGAGCGTGTCGCAACGCGCGTCTGGTGAGGGGCCGGCCGGCGCGCCGGGGCCTGCCTCACCGGCGCTCATCGCGCAGCTCCGCGCCCAGGCCCGCCTCCGCGATCAGGGCACGGGCCTCGGCCTCCTCGTCGTCAAGCACCAGCATGCGGCGCTGGAAGGCGCCGATCGAGCCTTCGAGAGCGCTCATGTAGCCATCCGCCACCAGCACGTGGATGCCGGCCGCCGTCAGCAAGGCTTCCACGGCGCTGATCGTGACGAGGTCGTTGGTGCGCAGGATTTCGACCATGGCTGCGCCCTCCGAGGCGGCTCATTGCCGCAAGCATATTGCGGCGGGCCTTCAATTGTCGCATGGACGCACAGGACGCAAGGCGGGGCTGCCTCGCGTCACGACAGCCTTGGGCGCCCTGCCGGGCTTCGGCATGGGCCCATGGCGTGGCCGCCGGACGGCGCGGGCAAGGAGCGTGTTTTGGGACTGGTGCTGCCATTCGAAGACAAGGGAACCGTCCGGGACGACATCGCGGCGCTGGTCGGCCTGACGCGGCCGGACATGGAGCGCGTCAACGCCATGATCCTGTCGCGCACCGGCTCCGAGGTGACGATGATCCCGGAGGTCGCCAACCATCTGATCTCGTCGGGCGGCAAGCGGCTCAGGCCGATGCTGACGCTGGCGACGGCGGCGCTCTGCGGCTATCGCGGCGACGGCCACGTCAAGCTCGCGGCTTCGGTGGAGTTCATGCACACCGCCACGCTGCTGCATGACGACGTGGT
>JAIXZF010000137.1 GCA_027489835.1 Hyphomicrobiales bacterium | reverse complement strand
GCGCAGGCATGCCCGCGCCAGCACATCGATGGTGTCGACCGTCGGCGCAGCGGTCCAGTCGGGCGGGAAGGCGAGGGGGATTTCCGTGCAGCCGAGGATCACGACGCCGGCGCCCCGGGTGACGAGGTCATCCGCCGCTTCGGCGAAAAGGCGATCCGGGCCGGGAGCCGCGGCCGTACCATGGCGCCGTCCGCGCTTGACCGCGACGATGCCTTCCGTGACGCGCGCCTGTCCCGCCTCGTCCGACTCCAGCAGGACGCTTGCAGGCGCAGCCGCCGCGAGCGCCTTGTGGTAGAGGCCCGCGAGCCGGGTCCCGCTCGACGACAGGATGCCGACGGGCCGGCCCTTCGCCAGGACGAGGGCTTCGGCCACGGACAGCTCGATCAGGTCGAGAAGTTGCACGTCGGCCGCTGCGGCGATCTCGGCGTGGGCGGCATGCGCGGTGTTGCAGCACATGGCGACGATGCCAGCCCCTGCCTGCCGCAGCCGCGTCGCTGTCTCGACATATGACGGCACAAAGCTCGGCCCGCGGCCTTCGAGCCAGAGGCTCCGGCTGGGAGCCTGCGTGGCCTGGATCAGGATGACCTCCGGATGCTCCTGATCGAAGCGCGCGCCCTGTTCGGTCACGAGGTCGACGATGCGCCGGACGAGTTCGGCCGAGGCGGCCACGCCGGCCCCGCCGAGGATGCCGATCCGGCGTGCGGCGGTCACGCGGAAGGGTTCTTCGACGCCACGGCCATGTAGCTGCCATGGTCGTCCTGGGTGTCGATCCAGTCGCTCACCTCAACGGTGAAGCCGGCTTCGGCGGCAAGGGCGGTGTAGGTCGCGAGGTCGCGGTAGATCGCGCCGTACTGGGCCTGGATGTTCAGCCTCGAGCCGACGCCCCGGTGCAGCGTGTCCTTGAGCAGCAGGAGGCCGCCGGGCTTGAGGCTGCGCGCCACGACCCGCAGGATCTGCAGTGCGTCCTCGTCGTCGACGATGCAGGTCAGGAGGCCGCCGAGCATGGCGGCGTCGTAGGCGTCCTGCTCGGGCTGCAGCGTCAGCGCGTCGCCGACCTCGAATCTGCAGTTCGTCAGGCCCGCATCCGCGGCGTTCCGGCGCGCCAGTGCGATGAACGCAGGGTTCTGGTCGAAGCCGTGCAGCTCGCCGCAGACCTTGGCGACCGCGCAGGAAGACCAGCCATCGGCGCAGCCTATGTCCAGAACGAGTGACTGCGAACCGAGGCGCGGCAGCAGGTGCCTGTCGATGAACCTGATCTGGTTGCGATGCCGCTCGGGGAAATTCTGGGCGTAGTTGTACGCCGACTGGCTGCTCCAGTAGGCGTCGGACAATTCCTGCGCCCGCACCGTGCGCTCGTCCCGCCGCTCCTCCAGCTCGGCCCTGGTGACTGACAGGTCGCGCCGCGGACGGGCCGTGGCGGGCTGCAACAATGTGGACCTGAGATCGGCTAGGATGGACCGCGCCGCACCCTCGGGATTGGGCAGGAACAGATCGGCAAGGGCTGCCGCGCGCTCCTCGGCGCGGGGGTTCTCGCCCTTGACCACGACATCGGCGATGAAGCGCCGGATGTCGGCGGCGTCGCGGCCTTGCACGTGCAGGGCGGCGACGCGCTCGCCCTGATCGTTCAGGCGGGCGCGATCCGGGCGATCGAGGAACAGCAGCGGGCGGCCGGTGGGCAGGTATTCCGCCAGGAAGGAGACGCTGTCGGTGATCATGGCGGCCGAGCGCCCGAAGCGGGCGATGTTGTCCCCGCCGAGCTCGAGCTGGCAGTTCGGACGCGACCTCAGCATGTCGAGATAGATGGCGTAGCTGTCGGCATTCATGAAGGTGGTGGTGGCCAGCGCGTGCGGCAGGTTCGGGTGCGGCCGGTAGACGAAGTCGATGTCCGGAAATTCGTCGATGATGGCCAGCATCTCCATGCAGATCTTGTCGAACAGGCCCATGTTCAGGCCCGGATAGATCAGGCCGATGGTCCAGTGCGGGGCCCAGATCACGGTCGGGCGCGCGCCTTCCGCAGCCTGGGCTGCCTGCGGCCGGTAGAGGTCGAACTTCGGATAGCCCGTGAGGCGCGCATTCGTGCGCATGCGTCGCTGGTGCTGGCGATAGAAGAACAGGTCGCGCCGCGTGCCGGCATAGAGCCGCCAGGCGCTGTGATGTCCCTCCTGGCCGAACTGCAGCTCCGGCTGGTTGGCGAGCAGGACGCCATAGGCGAGGTAGCAGGTCAGGAAATGGGGGCTGGTGGCCTCGATCCGGTAGGGCTCGGGATAGGCCAGCGAGCCGAGCGTGTAGAACAGCACGTCATAGGCGTCTGGGTCGATCTGCGGCACCTCGTCGGCGCCGTCGAAGCCCACGACATGGGCGCGCAGGCCGCGCTCGGCGAAAAAGGCCCGTGTCTCGGCCTCGGTCACGTCATGCGGCACGTCCTGCCGTCTGAAGGCGAGGATCTCGGGCTCGAAACCGTCATCCGCCTCCATCGCGGCGTAGACAGACGCGTAGGCGTCGAACAGCGCTACGTGAGGCACCAGAAACAGGATGCGCAGGGGGCGATTGTCCGCCAGCAACTCGGCGCGCAGCACCCGTGCCCGCAGATCCTGCGCCGCCTCGGTCGATGCGAGCCGCAGCGCCGCGATCTGCTCGCGTGCGTAGGTATGGTAGGACAGCGCCTCGTTCCGGGTGGACCACCCCTCGGGCGGCGGCTGAAGCTGCCGCGCGCCGACCTGCACGCCGAGCCTGCCTGCGGTTTCCGCCAACCGTCGCTTCGCTGCCTGCAACCAGTTTGTCTCCGGAGACGACGTCATGCGCATGGCCCTTCGCCGATGAAGGGCGGCGCCGGTTTGTCGGCGGCGAAGGCGGCGGGTTTATGGAGAGATGGGGGCAAGCGATCGGGTCCGGGCTTCCGCGCCGCCGGGCTGACCCGGCCGGCGCCGCATCGGGAATGGCGTTTCACAGGCGAAAGGTCAACCGCCGGGCGTCGCGGGCTGACGGCGATGCATGGCAGCGATGAGACGCGACGATCCACGTTAATCGCTTGTCAATCATAACGGGAATGGCTCAGTATGGGGCAGACGACCTAACGGCAGCAGGCTAGGACCGGAGACAACGATGGCGACGTATACGCGGTTGACAGCAGGCGCGGCCTTTCAGACCATTTTGACGCCGACCTACTCGACCCCGAATGGCTCGAACCTGTCCAGCGTCGTCCTGAACCTGTCGGACGGCACCGAACTCGTTGTCAACGGGTCGGGCCTCAATCTTGTCGGAGGCACGCTGCAGGGCGGCACGGTCAGCGGCCTCGTGCACCGCGCGGCAGGCGGCGGGGCATCGATCGAAACGATAACGGGCCTTTCGTCGGTCACGGCCGTCACGTTCCAGAGCTTCCTCTCTGGGCCGACGCCCAACGGCGCGGGTCTCTACAGCGTCTTGATGCAGTTCGACGACAACGTCTTCGGCAGCGCGAACGCGGACAGTCTCGCCGGCGCGGCCGGCGCGGACTTTTTCCGCGGCCTTGCCGGAAACGACACGATCGATGGGGGCGACGGCTTCGACATGACGTCCTACGACAACGACTCTGTCGGCGGCGGCAATGGCGGCGTGATCGTCAACCTGTGGTCGACCACGGTCAACGTGCTTGGATTCAATGTCGCCGCGAACACGGCGCGCGACGGCTACGGCAATACGGACACGCTCATCAGCATCGAGGAAGCGCGCGGCACGGCGCAGGCCGACGTCTTTTATGGCGCGCCGGGCTACGCCTTCTTCCAGGGAAGGGCTGGCGGCGACACCTATGTTGGCGGAACCTCCGTCGCATTCCGGGACAACTACACGGGCGGATCGATCCTCTTCGCGCCAGGCTCGGCCAATTACAGCGGCAATTACTGGGCCGATTACCGCCAGGACGGCGGCAACGTCGGGATCAACATCGTCCTGAACGACGGGGCGGGAGCAACGACCAGCGGAACCGGGACCGACACGTTCGGCGCGACTGAAACGTTCGTCAACATCAACAACATCCGCGGCTCGATGCTCGCGGACACGATCCTCGGCAACAATTACTTCAATCTGTTCCAGGGTCTGCAGGGCAACGACACGATCAACGGACGCGGCGGGTACGACACTATCGATTATACCCGCGATGCTCAGTATGGCGGCACCGGTGCGATCAACGCCAACCTTGTCAATGGCACCGTCATCGACGGTTGGGGCAACACCGATACGGTGTCCAACGTCGAGAACGTTTCCGGGACTGCCGGCAATGACTCGATCATCGGCAATGCCTGGGACAATGTCCTGCGCGGGTTCAACGGCAACGACACGCTGGTCGGCAACGACGGTTTCGACGATTTCAGGCCTGGGCTGGGCATCGACGTCGTGAACGGCGCGCCGGGCGTCAATGGCGACCAGAGCTACGACGACCGCGACCGCGTCAGCTATCAGGATGTGGCGCCCGATGGCACAGGGCTTGGCGTCATCGTCAACCTGTCCAATGCGTCTGTCACCTTCGAGACCTTTACGGTCGCGGCTTCATCCGCGCGCGATACGGGCGGGAGCTTCGACACTCTTACCGACATCGAGCGCTTGCGCGGCTCGAGCGGCCGCGACTACATGATCGGCAGTTCGACGGCCAACCTGCGCGAAGAGCGTTTCGAAGGCTATGACGGCGACGATTACATCGACGGCGGCGCCGGCTTCGACCTGCTTGCCTACAATGCGCAAGCCGAGTTCGCCGGAGGCACCAACGGCATCATCGTCAACCTGTCGGCCGCCAGCATCACGGTCGGGGGCACGACGGTCGCGGCCGGCACCGTGCGCGATTCTCACGGGAGGATCGATACGGTGCTGAACGTCGAGGGAGCGCAGGGCACTGCGCTCGCCGACCATTACGTCGGGTCCGCCGGATATGACTTCTTCCGCAGCATGGGCGGCAGCGACACCTTCAACGGAGGCGCCGGCGACAGCGACCGGCTGTCACTCTTCGTCGACGACCTCGTCTACGGCAGCACGGGCGCAGGCGCCTTTGTCGACATGGTCGGCGGCACCGCGACGACGTGGCTGACGCCCGGCGCGACGATAACGTTCGTCAATGTCGAGAACATCTCCGGCAGCGAGCGCGACGACACCATCCAGGGCAACAACGCCGCCAACCTGCTGTTCGGCGACAGCGGCAACGACACGATCACGGGCGGTGGCGGCGCCGACACGATCAATGGCTCGACCGGAGCGGACGATCTCGACGGCGGCGGCGATTTCGACATCCTGACCTACAACTACGATCCGACTGAGGGGAGCTACAGCATCCTCCAGCGGCCGTGGGAAGGGACGACGCCGTGGACGGGCGTGACCGTGAACCTCCAGACAGGCCGGGCGACCGACATCGCCGGCGCGACCGATACGATCGCCGGGTTCGAAGGCGTCGTCGGCACGTTCTTCAATGACTCGATCACCGGCAACACAGGCGACAACCTGTTCTACGGCCTGTCTGGCAACGACACCTTCACCGGTGGCGGCGGCATCGACACCGTGACCTATGCGAATTGGGGCAACCCCAATGACGGATCGGGGACGCCGACACTGGTCGGCATCAATGCGTCGCGGCCGAACGGCGTGAACGTCCATCTCGGGGCAGGCACGGCCAATGACGCCGAGGGCGGCACGGACACGCTGGTCAACATCCGAAACGTCACCGGCTCGGCCGGCAACGACACCATCACCGGCGACGCGTTCGCCAACACGCTGACGGGCGCGCTCGGCAACGACACGCTTTCCGGCGGCGACGGAGCGGACCTGCTGGATGGCAGCGAGGGCTTCGACACGGTGAGCTATGCCAACGCTGGAACCGCCATCCAGGCTTTCCTCTCGACGACGCTCGGGGCGGGGCAGGGCGGGGAAGCGGCTGGAGACCTCTACCTCGGCATTGAAGGCGTGATCGGGTCGGGCTTCGACGACGTGCTGGTCGGCGCGGCCGGCTTCGCGAACAGCCTGTCGGGCGGCGTCGGCAACGACACGATCTATGGCGAAGGGATCGACAGCGTATCGGGCGGCGCCGGCATCGATACCTACTTCGGGGGACAGGGCAGTGCGCTCAACATCGACGTAGGCGCGGCGCAGCTCGAGGTCATCTGGGGATCCTTCGTGTCCGACACGATGAACGGCGCGAGCGCCACCGCCAACCTGACGCTCATCGGACAAGGCCCGCAGTCGGACAGCATGATCGGCGGCTCGGGCAATGACTTCATCTACTACCGCGCAGGCGACACCGTCGCGGGTGGGCTGGGCTCGGACTGGGCCGTGGCGACCTTGTCCGCGTCGGCGGTCAACCTCAACCTCGGAGCGACGGGCTTCGAGAACGCCTGGGGATCGACCGGCAACGACACCTTGTCCGCCGCCACCTCGAGCACCGGCGTCGTGCTGGTTGGCGACCAGGGCAACGACTCCCTGGTCGGCAGCAACTTCACCGACTTCATCTACGGGTTCGACGGCGGCGACACGATCACGGGCGGCGGCGGCAACGACATTCTGAACGGCGGCGTCGGTGCCGACCAGTTCGTCTACAACACGTCGCTGTTCAACACGGACCTCGTCTATTCTTTCGAAATCGGCATCGACAAGATCAACATGGCAGGCTCGGGCGTCACCGCCTTCAACCAGTTGTCGATCAGCGTCGCGGGAGGCAATACCACGATCACTTCCGCGGCAACGGGCGGAAGCCAGATCTTCATCGTCGGTGTCACTGGGCTGACCGCGGGCGACTTTCTTTTCTAGCCGAGGCGAAGCTCGCCGCCAGTTTCAGGCGTCGTGGCAGCAGCGTCCGCGTTTTGGGCGTCGCCTGTTCCCGTCTTTTCAACCTGGCCACCGCATTTCGCGCGGCGTCAGGCCGAAGCGGGCTCGGAACAGCCGGTTGAAATGCGAGATGTCCGAAAATCCGCATGACAGGGCGATCTCGCCGATCTGCCGCCTGGTCGAACTCGAGGCCTGGAGGATGCGCCGGGCTTCCTCCAGCCGCAGTGCGGTCAGCTCGGCGCCGAATGTGGACCCTTCGCTTTCGAACAGCGCATGCACGTAGCGAGTCGAAATGCCCAGATCGGCCGCCAGCCCTGCCGCGTTCAATCCCGGCTCGCGGAACCGGCCCCTGATGTGCCGGCGCAGGATCGAGAGCCTTGCCGCGCGGACGCCGCCCAGGCCGATGCGCTCGATCTCATCGGGCCGCGGGCCCAGAACCAGCACGACGATGTCGCACAGGTGCTCAAGCATCAGCCGGAGCGCGTCCGGATCGACAAGTGGAGCCTGCGCCCGAACCAAGGCCGCTTGGGCGCACAGCAGCGCTATCCTGCCGTCGGCAACCGGAAGGCGGCGCGCGAGCGGGATGTCATCCTGGCGAAGCCGCCCCTCGATGCGTCGGGCCGACAGTTTCAGGAAGGTCCAGACATTGGCTCCATTGTCGGTGCCATGGTCGATGCTGCCCGTTTTGTCGGACCGCACGAACGCGATCGTGCTCCGATCGAGCGTCAACTCCCGGTCGCGATGGCACAAATGCAGCGCGCCGAGATCGGGCAGCATGCAGAACACATCGTCCTGTCCGTCGCTGAGCATAGGTGCGGTGCGCATCGTCCGGCAGGCCGACATCGACATGCCAACCACCGCGCAGGATGGATCGCCCACGAATTCCATGTCGGCATGAAACGGGGCATCGCGTTCCTTGGCGATGTCCAGCCTGAGCGCCCGATGACTGTACTCCTCGCGCCATCCGTCAAAGCGTTCGTGCTCCGCGAACATGTCGCTGGAGATGCGCATGACGCCCGCCGGCACCTGCATGTCGTTTCCCCGGCCTCTCACTGCAATTGACTGAAGTTAGTTGGGGAATTGGCACTCTGGCAAGACAGCTCCCGGCCGCGTGCCCTATGGCAGGGAGTTGCTGTGCACTGTAGGCAAACTCACCATGCACGAGGCGCCAAGAACGCTGCCCGGCCGCGTGCTAGCTTGCCGTAACGTCGGCACTCACGATGCGTCGTGCTGAATCCTGAACGGGAAAGCTGGGAGTTCCGCCAATGCCGACCTTGGGCGTTTCGACGACCACGAATTATCGCGTGGCCCCCAACAATGCCCTGGTCAATGGCCAGGACATAACGACCATCCAATTCTCGAACGCTTCGGGGACAACGACCGCTTCGTTCGACAACACGCAGTTCGGCGGGACGAGCATCTCGAACACCGTGCTGGTGCGCGGCAGCGCCGGCATCAACGCTGTCGACGTCACCTTGACCGGCGCCGCGACCTTCTCCGCGGCCGGCTGGACGTTCTCCGCCTGGACCACCGGTCAAGACACGATCACGATCACGGGCTCATCGCTCAACGACGTCATCACCGGCAGCAGCCGCGATGACGAACTGTTCGGCCGGGACGGCAGCGACACGCTCGATGGTGGAGCCGGCCGGGACACGCTTGATGGCGGCCTCGGCAACGACGTCTTCATCCTGAACCCAGGCGACATGCCCTCCAATGTCTTCGGCGTGCTCGCCGGAGGAACAGGAACGGATACCGTCAGGCTAACCGGAGCGAACGGCGGGAATGCCATCGAGCTCAATACGGCATGGTCGATCGAGGCCATCGACTTCGCCGGCACAGGCACGAACTCCCTCCTCGTGTTCCTCGACAACAACAGCACGACAAGCTTTGCCCCGACATACAGCATTGACGGTGACGCGCATCAGAACTCCATCGTCTTCGCGACATATGCGCTCGCAGCCGTCTCGCTCGATCTGTCGGGCCTATCCTTCACGAGCTGGAATTCGGCAGACTATGTCGACGTCAACTTCACCGCACTTCTGGGCGGCGTGAACGTCACGGGCAGCAGCGTCGATGACTCGATTCGCGGCACCACAAGCAACGACAACATTACTGGCGGACAGGGCGACGATTCGCTCATCGGCGACCTCGGAACCGATTTCATATCGGGTGGCGCGGGCGCCGACTCGATGCAGGGCGATGGAGGCGACGACACCTACATCGTCGACAATGTCGGCGACACGATCTTCGAAGCAATCGCCGACACGATCAATGGCGGCGTCGACATAGCGTACACGTCGGTCTCGTTCACGCAGTGGGCCAACGTCGAGTATGTGGTCGCCACCGGCGGCGCGACTATAGTTGGAACCGGCAACGACGCTGTGAGCCTGCTGTCGACCGATCAGCGGACGGCCGGCGTCACCTTTTTCGGCTTTGGCGGCAACGACTACCTGACCGGCTCAGACTTCGCCGACAGCCTTGACGGCGGCGCGAACGACGATTCCATCAACGGCGCCGCTGGCAACGACACGCTGATCGGCGGCGCGGGTGCGGACACCCTCGTCGGCGGCGGCGGGAATGACGAGCTTCGCGGCGGCGATGGCGAGGATCGATTCATCTACAATGGGGCCGCTGAAATCGGGCTCGACACCGTCGACGGGGCTGGTTCACTGAACACGCTGGTTGTCAACTTCGCTGCCGCGGCAGATTTCAGCGCCGTGACTTTCCTTTCGGCCGGGCAGACATCCATCGACCGGCTCACCATAGGAAGCGCGACAGGATCAAGCGTTACCTTCAGCGGGTCGCAAATCAATGCAACTGGCGTCAGTTCCTATCTCGAAGTGAATGGTGGAGCCGGTAGTGACGACTTGACGTTCTCAAATGTGAGCGGCCTGTTCGATCTATCCAATATGACTTTCAGTGGATGGGGAGCCGGCGATGAAATCTACGTCTTGGCCACCGGATCCGCCAACGTCACCGGCACCACGGAGACCGATTACATATACGGGTCGAGCGCAGCCGACACGCTGACGGGCGGTTTCGGCGACGACGGACTTGTAGGGCAGGCCGGTGCGGACCGACTGGTCGGCGAAGACGGTAATGATGTCTTCGGCTATCTGACAGCCCAGGACATTGCCGGCGACACAGTGGATGGCGGGGCGGACACAGGCGGAACCGGTGATGTTCTCCAGGTGCAGTTCCTCGGCACAGCTGATTTCTCGGCCGCCACGTTCACCTCCGGCGGCGGATACAGTTCCATCGAATCGCTGTTGCTGGGCGCTGTCGGCGGTGCGGCGATCGAGGCCATTTTCAACGCATCGCAGTTCAGCGCGGCCGGCGTGTCTGCATCGCTTCAGATCATTGCGCGCAACGGTCCCGACACGGTCACGATCAACAACGTCAACGGCTCCTTCACGGCAGGGGGCTTCAGTTACCTGAACTGGAATGCAGCCGCCGACCGTCTCGTGATCAATGCCGGGGGATCCTCGGACACCATCACCGGCAGCAGCCAGGGTGACGACATCAACAGCGGGCTCGGCAACGACACGCTCATTGGCGGGTCCGGCGCCGACCGGTTGGACGGAGGCGGCGGGGTCGACACCGTGAGCTACGCCACGACCGGCTCGGCGATCCAGGCCTTCCTGTCGACCACGCTTGGCGCAGGACAGAGCGGGGACGCCGCGGGGGACCTCTACCTCGGCATCGAGAACGTCATCGGCTCGAGCTTCGGCGACGTCCTCGTGGGCGCTGCGGGTGCCGTCAACGCTCTCGAGGGCGGCGGCGGAAACGATACGATCTATGGCGAGGGCATCGACAGCGTGCTTGGCGGAAGTGGCGTCGACACGTTCTTCGGCGGGCAGGGCGGGGCCCTCAATCTCGACGTCGCTGCGGCGCAACTCGAGGTCATCTGGGGTTCGTTCGTCAGCGACACGATGAACGGTGCCAGCGCGACCGCAGACCTAACTCTCATCGGACAGGGACCGCAAGCCGACAGCATGATCGGCGGTTCCGGCAATGATTTCATCTATTTCCGGGCTGGCGACACGATCGCAGGCGGCGGGGGCTCGGACTGGGCGGTGGCCACCCTGTCGTCCACGGGCGTCAACCTCAATCTTGGGGCGACAGGCTTCGAAAATGCCTGGGGCTCGACCGGGAACGACACGATGTCCGCTGCGACCTCGTCGTCCGGCGTCGTGCTGGTCGGCGATGCTGGCAACGATTCCCTCGTCGGCAGCAACTTCACCGACTTCCTTTATGGGCTCGATGGCGGCGATACCCTTATCGGCGGCGGCGGCAATGATGTCCTCAGCGGCGGCGTCGGAACTGACCAGTTCCGCTACAACAGCGCCGCCTTCGGCGTCGACCTCGTCTACTCCTTCGAAATCGGCATCGACAAGATCAACATGGCAGGCTCGGGCGCCACTGCGTTCAACCAGCTGACCATCAACGTCTCTGGCGGGAACACCACGATCACCTCCGCCGCGACCGGCGCGAGCCAGATCTTCGTCGTCGGCGTCACCGGGCTGACCGCGGGTGACTTTCTGTTCTAACAATCAGCGGCCAAGGATGCGGTGGTAGGCCGCGCGGACGGCGCCGGACAGGCGCCGCTCCAGCGGCGTGGGCAGCGGCCTGACGGCCATGCCATAGGCGGCATGGGCCATGCGGAAGAGCTGGCGCTTGAGCACGGGCGTGGCAAATACCGCGTCGTATCGGCCGAACAGTTGGCGGAACGCCGCATCATCATAGCCGGCGACGCGGTCGGGCGCGGCGAGGCCATCGAGCGCCTGGTCGAACAGCTTCACGAGATGCGCCTCCTGGTTCTCGGGAGCAAGCAGGACCTCTTCGCGCGTCGCTTGCACCAGGGCGTCGATGCGGCCCGGCTCGCGCATCATCCTGACGATGTCGCCGAAATTGCCGTGGTCGCGTGCGAGCGGCAGGTAATGACGGCCGGCCTTCAGGCGTCCCGCGTAGGAACCCTCGTAGAGGATGAGCCCGCAGCCGCAGGCGGCCGCCTCGAAGATGCGCGGCGACATCGTCCGGAGCGGATGGCGATCCTCGAACTCGGCGAAATGCAGGCGCCGGAGCTCTTCGAACGATGCGTCGGGATGGGCAGCGAGGTGTGCTTCCACGGCGCTTGCTATCTCACCCGTGAAGTCCACGACGCTCGCGCCGCTTTCCGTGCCGAGCACCATCTTGCAGCGGCGCTGGAAGGCCAGCCACTTCTCGCCGTAGAGGCGATCGCGCTCCGAAACCGAACTGTCGACCACGAGGCCAAAACGGGGAGCATCCGCGCTGACCCTCTCATGGATGCGGACGCGGTCCTGGCCGAGCTCGCCATGCCAGGCCGGATAGGCCCGCCCGCGATAGCCGATGTCGATCGGGCGCAGGGCGCTGGCCGGCCCCGGATCGAGGGCGGAGAGGGCCGGGGGGACATATCCGGGCAGCACGCTGACGGTTTGCAGTCCACGCGCGACGAGGTCGCCATAGACCTGCCGCGCTTCGGGCTGCTCGAAGCAGGTGAACAACGCGCCGACGCCAAGCTCCGCCAGCGCCTGCTTGGTCCGGTTCACATGCTTGTATTCATCGTGCAGGAACGCAGCTTTCGCGCCGGCGAAGGCGGCAATCCGACGCCGCGCGCCGGGCGAGACATAGCGGTCGTCGTGGACGAAGCTGCTGTAATGGAGCGCGATGGCATCGAAGCGGGACAGATCCAGCGCCTCCGGAAGGTCGCGGCGGAAGGACAGGCAGCGCACAGCGTGCCGTGAGCCGCGCACAAGGGCATGGATGCTATCCTGGACCATCCGCGCGTTGAACGGATCAAAGTCGCAGAGCAGGAGCACCGAGAGGGGCGGGGCGGCGGCCATGGATCAGTGCACCGCAACGCGGTCGAGCAGGGCGTCGATCCGGCGGTCGAGCGTGTGGTTCTCCATCACGTGGGCCCGGGCCCGCTCCGCGATGTCGTCGCCGAAATCGGGGTCCGCCACCTGTTCGAGAATGGCGGCGAGGTTGCCGAGATCGGGAGAGACCGGGATGTAATGCTCGCCCGGCCGAAGGATGTCGTTATAGCGCCCCTCGACCAGAATCTGGACGGTGCCGCAGCCGATGGCGTCGAAATGCCGGGAGGAGATGCAGGCGCCGCTGGGCGTGGCCGGCTGTCCGTCGCCATAGAAGCGCGCGAGCGCTTCTTCCTGCAGCTCCGGGTCATTCTCGATCGCCTCATGGACGATGCCGATGCTCTTCAGCCTGCGCAGGGCCCATTCGCGCCAGCTCCAGGGAACGCGGCGCGCGAGCGAGCGGATCGGTCCGGCCGGGCTGATCGCCAGTCCGGCGCGGCGCTCGCGCAGGAAGGCCTGGATCGCGAAGGCCCGCGCATCGTCGCGCTCCAGATGCGTGGATCCCGCCTCGGTGGCCACGGTGAAGCGGCAGGCGTCGAGGAAGGCCGCCCATTCGGGTCGCGAGAGCCGGGCGTCGGTCCTGATGTCGATGTCGAGGCCAAGCTCGCGCCCGAGCGAGCCTGTCCGCGCGATGAGGTCGTTCCGCAGCCTGTTGCCGACATAGATGGAATAGGGAAAGGTCCGCGTGCCGATGTCGATGCGCCGGTCACGGCGCGGCGTGCGCATCGCGAAGGCTGCCGCGTTGAGGCCGTGCGGGACCGGGACGACCTCCGCGCCGGAGCCCTCGTAGAGCCATGCGCCCGTTTCAGCGAGAAGCTGCGTCGCAACGAACTCGGCTCCGACCTCCTTCAACCAGCCGCGGCGGTCCGCGAAGGGCAGCCAAGGCATGTTGAACTCGTTGCCCATGAAGACGACGAGCGGGCATTTGCGCCCCTGCAGCGTCGGCGTCGCCTTGCGCACGTAGTCGAGGGTGTCGGCCGTGCCTGAATGGAGGATGACGGCAAGCCCGCAGCGGGAGAGGACGCCGGCGAGTCGCTCGCGCTCGGAAGCCCTGAACAGGTTGACCGGCTCGGCGCGAACGCGGCGATGCGCGCCGAAGGCATCGAGCCAGTCATCGTAATAGGACGCCTTGACCGAGTACCTGACATGCAGGACGGCGACGTCGATCATGTCGTCGCGGCGTCGCCGAGAATGGCCGCGATCCGCTGCGCGGCGTCGCCCTTGCCGTAATCCGCGATCTCGGCGAAGGGCTGCCGCCGCTCCTGCCGCCACAGACGGTTCCAGCCCGCCTCGACCGTCTCGACCCATTCGGTCTCGTCGCGCAGGGTCGTGCAGGGCTTGCGGTGGAAATAGGCTTCCTTCTGCACGCCGCCGGAGTCGGTGTAGACCTCGACGCAGTCCGCGAGCAGGCGCGTCATGTCGAGGTAGCCCACCGGGTCGATGACGCGAATTCCGCTGAGCGCGATGCCGGTCCGGGCGAGCGCCTGGCGGGTCCGCGGGTGCAGCGGCAGCACCAGCGTGCGCTGCTTCGCCCTTTCGTTCAGCCAGGCGACGATCTCGGCGAGGCGCGCGGGATCGTCCGTGCTTTCCGCGCGGTGTACGGTCGCGACGTCGTAGCCCCCGGGCGCAAGGCCGAGCTCGGCCAGGATGCCTGATGCTGCGCGCGATTTGGCGATGGCAAACAGCGTCGCGTCGAACATCACGTCACCGACGGCATGAACCCCGTTGACGATGCCTTCGCTCCTGAGATTCGCGACCGCCGTCGCGGTCGGACAGAGCAGGAGCGCGCTGACATGGTCCGAGACGATCCGGTTGATCTCCTCGGGCATGCGGCGGTTGAAGGAGCGCAGCCCCGCCTCGACATGCGCCACGGGTATGTGGAGCTTCGCGGCCACCAGCGCGCCGGCGAGGGTCGAATTGGTGTCGCCGTAGATCAGCATCCAGTCCGGCTTCTCGGCGAGCGCGACCTCCTCGAGGGCGATCATCATCCGGCCGGTCATGTCGCCATGCCCGCCGCCATGGATGTGGAGCGCATGGGCCGGCTTGGGTATCTCCAGCTCGTCGAAGAACACGTCCGACATGCCAGGGTCGAAATGCTGGCCGGTGTGGACGATCGCCTCGCGGAAGCGGCCATCGGCGGCCAGCGCCCGGCTCACCGCGGCCGCCTTCACGAATTGCGGCCGGGCTCCTACGACGGTGAGGATAGCTGTCATGACGGGCCGGCGCGCGCTCAGCTGATCCGGATGCCGGCGGACTTCAGGCGCTCCTGGATGCGGCTGCACAGCCGGTCGACGCCTTCCTCGAGGCTGACCTGCGGCGTCACGCCGAGGATCGTGCGCTGGCGTTCGAGCGTCGGGTTCTTCACCAGGGTCATCCGCTCCGGCAGGTCGCGAACGGTGACCAGCTCCTTCGGAGCGCCCAGACGCACCCGGATCATCTCCGCAAGGTCGGCGATCGGCCGGATGTCGGGATGGCCGATGTTGACGACGGAGTATTCCTTGGCGCGGCCCGCGCCCTCGATCGAACGGACGGCGTCGCTGACGTGGAACCAGCCGCGCGCGCTGCCATTATGGACCTCGATGGGACGGCCAAGCGCCAGATTGGTCGCGAAGCGGATCATCGCCGAGCGGTGGTCGCCGAGATCCTCGTCCTCGTCATACATCATAAAGGGACGCAGGCTGATCGCCTTGAGCTTGTGCTGGCGAACTTCGTACTCCACCAGCTTCTCGCCCAGCAGCTTGGACAGGCCGTAGAAATTGTTCGGCTGCGGGTCCGAGAGGCTCTCGTCCATCGGGTTGCAATTCGGTCCGTAGACTTCGGAAGTCGAGAAGAAGACCGTCATGGCGCCGATGCGCTTGCACATCTGCAGGACGTTGGTCAGGCCGAGCAGGTTGGTCGACGCCGTCAGGCTCGAAGCCTGCTCGCAGGTGACGCGGCTGACCATGGCCGAGAGCATGAAGACGATGTCCGGCCGGAAGTCGAAGGCCGGCATCAGGTCGACCGGATTGCAGATGTCGGCCATGATGTAGTTTGGCCGATAGCCGGGGACGATGTCGACCTCCAGCACGTCGTAGCCGAGGGACCGCAGGTGCTTCACGAGCGGCTTGCCGATATTGCCTTCGGAGCCGAGAACAAGCGCTTTCGTCATGGAAACCTGCCGATGGGTCGCGAACGGGCGACATGAATTGTTTGCGGACCGGATTCGCGCCGGCCTGCCGCTTGGGCGACCGGAAAGCACATTCGGTCCGGCATGACAAGCGGCGACGGCCCTGCGGCATGAGCGCCGCGGAGCCGCCGGAGCGTCCTCAGGCGGCCCGGGCGGTGCTGGCCAGCGCCTCGCGGGTCGCCTCGATGATGTAGCCCTGTGTGGCTTCGTCGAGATAGGGATGCATCGGCAGCGCCATGACCTCGTGGCAGATGCGGTCGGACACAGGGAGCCCATTGCCGGTGGTCGGGAAGCGCTTGTAGGCGGTCTGCTGGTGCAGGGGCTTCGGATAGTAGATCGCCGTCGGAACGCCCTTGGCCTTGAGCTCGTCCAGCACCCGAGCCCGCCGCCCGGCGTCGACGCGGATGACGTACTGCGCCCAGGTCGAGACGCAGCCATCCATGACATGCGGCACCACCGCGACGTCCTTCAGCGCGTCGTTGTAGCGGGCGGCGACGAGCTGGCGCTTGTCGATCTCCTCGGCGAAGACCTCCAGCTTCTTGAGCAGCACCGCCGCCTGGATCGTGTCGAGGCGCGAGTTCACGCCGATGCGGACATTGTCGTACTTGTCCTCGCCCTTGCCGTGAAAGTGCAGGGAGCGGATGACCTCCTGGTGCTCGTCATGCGGCGTGAACAGAGCGCCGCCATCGCCGTAGCAGCCGAGCGGCTTGGCCGGGAAGAAGCTCGTCGTGGCGAAGTCGCCGATGGAGCCAGCCACGCGGCCCTTGTAGGTGCCGCCGAAACCCTGCGCGGAGTCCGCGATCAGCACGAGCTTCTCGTTCCGGCAGAATTCCTCGATCGGATCGTAGTCGGCGGGCTGGCCGAACAGGTCGACCGCGATCACCGCGCGAACTTTCAGATTGTTCTTGGCCGCGGTCGTCATGGCGAGGCCAAGCGTCCTGGGGTCGAGATTGTAGGTGGTTTCGTCGATGTCCACGAAGATCGGCGTCGCGCCAAGCCAGGCCACCACCTCGGCCGTCGCCGCGAAGGTGAAGGAGGGGCAGATCACCGCGTCGCCGGGCCTGATGCCCAGCGCCATGAGCGGCAGCGCGATCGCGTCGGTGCCGTTGGCGCAGGCGATGCCGTGCTTGGCGCCGCAGAACGCGGCCAGCTTCTGCTCGAGCTCCTTGACCGGCGGGCCGAGGATGTAGGCGCCCGAATGCACGGCGGCGAGGATCGCCTCGTCCATGGCAGGGCCGATATGGCGGCGCTGGGCCGCCAGGTCGATGAATTGGATCTTCGGCGTCGCCATCACACGATCTCCTCTAGTCTGTCCTGCCCGGCCTCGCGGTAGCGACGGCCGGTCTCGGGGCAGACGAGGTCCGGCCCGAGCCTTGCGCCGGCATGGCTCATCCACCCGATGCGCCTGGCGGGAACCCCGGCCATCAGCGCGAAGGGAGGCACGTCCCTTGCGACGACGGCGCCCGCCGCGATGAAGGAATAGGCGCCCAACTCATGCCCGCAGACGATCGTGGCGTTGGCGCCGATCGTCGCGCCACGGCGCACGAGGGTGGGGCGGTATTCCGATTTCCGCACGATGTCCGCGCGTGGATTGTTCACGTTCGTGAAGACGCAGGACGGCCCGCAGAACACCCCGTCTTCCAGAACCACGCCTTCGTAGACGGACACGTTGTTCTGTATCTTGACCTTATTGCCGACGCTCACCCTGGGTCCAATAACAACATTTTGCCCAATGTTGCAGCTTTCGCCGATGGTGACGTCGCCGAGTATGTGGCTGAAATGCCAGATCTTCGTGGCTTTGCCGATGCTGACCTTGTCGTCGACCAGGGCCGTCTCGTCGACATAGACGCCCTCGGCCAGCCTGGCGCCGGGATTGACCGAGGGGCGGCGGCCCGCCTTTGCGCCTGACAGCGAGGCGCTGGCCCGCTCGAGCACGGAGAGCACGCGCAGGCCCTCGGCGCCATCGGTCCTCGGAGCGCGGCCGGAGGCGATGGCCTCGATGAAATGCGCGCACTCGTCCTTCAGCGGGTTCGCGTTCGCGTAAGGCAGCGGCACCCCGCTCTCGTCCGGGCCCTTCACCGCCTTCGGCACACCGTTCACCCACTCGACCGTGTGGGCGTAATGCTTGAGCTTGTCCGCCGGATTCTTGGCGCTGTCCTCGAAGACCACCATGCCGCGCTCGCCGACCGCGACGAGGCGCTGCTCCTTGAAGGGGTGCAGCCAGGAGCAGAACACATGCCCCCTGACGCCGGAGGGAAAGCCGAGCTGCACCTGGCAGACATCGCCGATCGTAGGATGAAGGATCGGAGCGCCGGCAGCCTCGACGAGGTCCGGCTCCTCGCCCACCAGACCCAGGATCATGGACAGGTCATGCGGCGCGAAGGACCAGAGAACGTCCTCCTCCCGGCGCAGGATGCCGAAGGAGAGCCGGTTCGAATAGACATAGCGCAGCCGGCCGATATGCCCCGCATTGACGAAGTCCTTCAGCGCGATGAAGGCGGGGTGATACTGCAGCAGATG
>JAIXZF010000075.1 GCA_027489835.1 Hyphomicrobiales bacterium | reverse complement strand
TGGCGCGCGCGCCCGCGAACGTCCTGCGCGAGCTGATCCAGCTCGGCATGGACAATCCGGACCTCATCTCCTTCGCCGGCGGGCTGCCGGCCGAGGAGCTGTTCGATGTCGAGGGGCTGAAGGCGGCGAGCCGCGCGGTGTTCGGCTCCAATGCGCGCACGCCGTTGCAATACAACATGACGGAGGGACTGGCTTCGCTGCGCGAGCGGCTTGCCGAACTGTGCCGGACGCGCGGGATCGGCGTCGAGGCCGGCGACCTCGTCGTCACCAGTGGCTCCCAGCAGGCCATCGACGTGACCGTCCGCTGCCTCGTCGCGCCGGGCGATGCGGTGCTGGTCGAGCGGCCGACCTTCATCACGGCCCTGCAGACCTTCCGCGCCGCGCAGGCCGAAATGGTGGGCTTCGAGACCGATGGGGAAGGTCCCGTTCCCGAGAGTGTCGAAGCGGCGCTGGACGAGGCGCGGCGGGCAGGACGGCGCGTCAAGCTGATCTATCTGGTGCCGACCTTTTCCAACCCGGCCGGCCTCGTCACCAGCCTTGAGCGGCGCCGCGCGCTGCTCGCGCTCGCCATGAGCCATGGGGTGACGATCCTCGAGGACGATCCTTACGGGGAGTTGTGGTTCGACCGGGCGCCGCCGCCCTCGATCCGTGCGCTTGCCGATGCCGACCCCGAGGCGGCGCGGCATGTCATCCATGTGTCCTCGCTCTCGAAGACCGTTTCTCCCGGGCTCAGGCTTGGCTGGGCCGTGCTGCCCCGCGAACTGATGCAGCCGTTCAAGCTGATGAAGTCCACGGCCGACATCCATTCCTCTGTGCTGTCGCAGGCTGTGGCCGACGGCTATCTGTCTCTGGAACGGCTGGCCGTGCGCCTGCCGCTGCTGCGCCGGAGCTACGCCGCCAAGGCGAAGGCGCTGGCCGGCGCGCTGGCCCGGCACGCGCCGGAGCTGAGCTTCGCGAGTCCCGAAGGCGGGATGTTCCTGTGGGCGCAGCTTCCTTCCCACATCGAAGCCGTGCCTTTCGCCCGCCATTGCGCGCGCGAGGCGGGCGTGTCCGTCGTGCCGGGCGATCCATTCTACCCCTCGGCCCCGTCCCGCCATCACCTCAGGCTCTCATTCTCGCAAGGCTCGGCGGAGCGCATCGAACGCGGCGTGGAACGGCTCGGCGCGGCCCTGCGGGCATTCCACACAAGAATAGTGTAGAGTTCTCGTCGCGCCTCCATCGCCGGCGGGGGGGCCGCTGGGTGGCAGGCGCGTCAGGAGGTCGCCTTGGCGCATTTCAAAGGAACGATTGGAGTTCAAAGACATTTACCCGAAGCTATGTTTGACAGTTTTTTTCAAGGCGGGTTCGAATGTTCGACCCATCGGCGCGATGACGGCGTAAGGCTCGACGTCATTGCTTCGACGCGTCATGACGTGATGGCGGCAACCGATTACGGGATGCTGCAGCGTCTTGGCATCCGTACTGTCCGCGACGGCGTGCGCTGGCACCTGGTCGACAAGGGCGGCCAGTATGACTGGTCGAGCTTCCTGCCGATGCTGCAGGCGGCGCACCAGACGCGCACCCAGGTGATCTGGGACATCATGCACTATGGCTGGCCCGACGACCTCGACATCTGGTCGTCCGCGTTCGTCGACCGATTCGCCGCTTTCGCGAAAGCGCTGGCGCGGGTCGTTCGCGAGCATGGCGACGAGACGCCATGGTACGTCCCCGTCAACGAGATCTCGTTCCTCGCCTGGGGCGGCGGCGACCATGCGCTGTTCAACCCTATGGGGCGCGGACGGGGCGGGGAGCTGAAGCGCCAGCTGGTCAGGGCCGCGATCGCGGCCATCGACGCGGTGCGCGAGGTGGAGCCGAGGGCGCGGTTCGCGCATACGGACCCGCTGATCCACGTGTTTCCAAGGGCCGGCAAAAGCTCGACGGCGGCACTCGCGCGGCAGCGCACCCATGTCCAGTATCAATCCTGGGACATGATCGCTGGCAAGCTGCATCCCGAGTTGGGAGGCAAGCCCGAATATCTCGACGTGATCGGGGTGAACTACTACTGCCACAACCAATGGGAGGTGGACGGCCCGCCCATCGATTGGCGTGGCAGTGATCCACGCTTCATCCCGTTCCGGCGCCTGCTGCACAAGACCTGGAAGCGCTACAACCGGCCGATGTTCATCGCCGAGACCGGCATCGAGGCTGAGCTCAGGGCCGAGTGGTTCAACTACATCAGTCAAGAAGCCTTCGCTGCCATCGAGGAAGGAGTGCCCCTTCACGGGCTCTGCCTCTATCCAGTCATGAACCATCCGGGGTGGGCCGATGACCGGCACTGCCCCAACGGCCTCATCGACTATGAGCGCATGACCTTCCGCCGGTCGCTGGAGAAGCCGCTGGCCGAGGCGCTGGCCATACAGCAGCGCGCCTACCAGGGCCTCAGCCAGACGGGCTGAGCTGCTTCCGATGTTTCCCAGTGACCAACAGAAACGGCGCCCGAGGGCGCCGTTTCCATGTGACAGTCCAGACAAGCTTCAGATGGCGGCTGCCGCCATGGCCTTGACCGGAGCCGCGCCCTGCCGGGGCACCGTCTCGTCGATCTTGCGGAAGGTCGCGAGTGCCTGCCCGACCACCTGGTCCATGTTGTAATAGCGGTAGCTCGCCAGACGGCCGACGAACCATGTGTCCTGCTCGGCCAGCGCCAGAGCCTCATAGCGCTTGTAGAGCGCCTGATTCTCGGCCCGCGGCACCGGGTAGTACGGGTCGCCTTCGGCCGTCGGGTATTCGCGCGTGATCGAGGTCTTGGGATGAACCTGCCCCGTCATGTGCTTGTATTCGGAGATGCGCGTGAAGGCATGCGTTTGCGGGTAATTAACGGTTCCGACTGACTGGTAGCGCGGCATGTCGAGAGTCTCGTGCTCGAAGCGCAGCGAGCGGTAGGGCAGCTTGCCGAAGCGGTGCCCGTAGAACTCGTCGATCGGGCCGGTGAAGATCAGCCGCTTGTGCGGGATCAGATCGCGGATCTCGCGATAGTCGGTCTGCAGCATCACCTTGATGTTCGGGTGAGACAGCATCTTCTCGAACATCCGCGTGTAGCCATGCAGCGGCATGTATTGGAAGCTGTCCGTAAAATAGCGGTCGTCGCGGTTGGTGCGCGTCGGAACGCGCGAGGTCACCGACTTGTCGAGCTCGGACGGGTCGAGCCCCCATTGCTTGCGGGTATAGCCCTGGAAAAACTTCTCGTAGAGATCGCGCCCGATGGCCGAGACGACGACGTCCTCCGAGGTCCTGATCTCGGCGACCTTCTCGGCGCGTTCTGCGAAGAAACCCTCGAGCTCCTCCGAGGTGAGGGAGAGGCCGTAGAGCTGGTTCACTGTGTCGAGGTTGATCGGCATCGGAACACGCTTGCCGTCGACCTCGGCGAGGACGCGATGCTCGTAAGGGCGCCATTCCGTGAACTGCGAGAGATGCTCGAAGATCATCTCGGAATTGGTGTGAAAGATGTGCGGGCCGTACTGATGGATCAGCAGGCCCGCATCGTTGTGGCGGTCATAGGCATTGCCGGCGATGTGCGGTCGGCGGTCCACGACGAGCACGCGCTCGCCGCGGATCGTGGCCAGCCGCTCGGCCAGCACGCTGCCGGCGAACCCGGCGCCGACGATGAGCCAATCGAACATCGATCACTCCTTGCCGCTGGCGGCGAGGGTGCTGCCCGGCGTCATCGAGATCGCCTCGCGGGCGCCCACCGGCACCTGCCGGAAGGCCCGGGCGCGCCCGGCCTCGGCAGGCTTGCCCATGCGGGTGGCGCGCATTTCGTTGGTGGCCACCTCGATCTTGGCGATCATCACGGAGCGGATCAGCTCCTCGACCCGCGCCCAACTCTTCGCCCAGGAATTGGCGGCAAGCATCTTGTCGACCGACGCCATCCAGCTCTCGCGGGAGCCGTCCATCAGCTTGTCGAGTTCGGCGACGAACTCCTCGGCGGTGGAGGCGATCGCGACCAGCTTGGCTTCGCCATAGGGAACCACGACGTCTGCGACGGGGGTGGACACCACGGGGAGCCCGGCCGCGAGGAATTCGGGCGTCTTGGTCGGGCTGATGAAGCGGGTGGATTCGTTCATCGCGAACGGCATCATGCCCATCGTCCAGTTGCCGAGATAGTCGGGCAGTTCCTTGTAGGACTTGCCGCCCAGCCAATGGATGTTGGCCGCCTTGGGCAGGGTCTCGGGGTCGATCTTGACGACAGGCCCGATCATGACGAACTGCCAGTCCGGCTTCAGAGCCGCCATCTTGCCGACCAGCTCGGTGTCGAGCCGCTCGTCGATGACACCGAAGAAGCCGATGCGCGGATGCGGGATGTTCGCCAGGTCGGCGGGTTCGGCAGGATTGCGGCGCGCCTTGTCGAAGTGGACCGTGTCGATGCTGCTCGGCAGAAGCGTCACGGCGGAATGCTGGGTGCGCTTCGACTGGTAGAGGCTGCGCCCACCGGCGAGCACGAAGTCAGCCTTGCTGAACAGACGATGCTCCCAGAGCCGCAGGTCCGGCGGCGCGCCGCGGAAGGCGCTGAGCTCGTCCATGCAGTCGTAAATGCAGACCGGAGCGTCGAGGTGGGAGGTGAAGGACATCGCCATCGGCGAGTAGTACCAGAGCACCGCGGGCTGCCCCTCGACGGCCAGCAGATCGTCGATCAGCTCACGCTGGAGCCGCATGTTCTCGGTGGGCGTGTGGCCGTGCGGCAGATGCGGGACCGCGACCGTGATGCCATGCTCGCGCTGCGACATTTCGAGGCGAGGGACGGAGGTGCCGTCGAACACAGGCTCCTCGAAGAACAGAACGCGGAAAGAATTGGCGGCCCGGGTCAGGAGATGCTGCGGGCGCTGAAAGACGAAGTCCCAGCGCAGATGCGAGAGGCACAACAGCAACGGCTTCTGCTGATTGACTGGCGTGCGGCCAGCCGAACCCCGATCATTGGCGGAGGCGAGGTCCGAGATCGAATTCGAGTGCATATTGTTTCGCATGACACAACGTCCCCGCGCAGGCCTTGCACCGAGCACAGCGACTCGCAGGCGCGAAGCGGGCGCGTGCGGAAGAAGATGAGAGGAGCAAGGCGGTTATGGCTAAAGCGCCCGATGATCAGTTAACGCGCGAAGGCCTCCAAAGTTGCATCCCATTGTGCAGCGCATTCATCGGGCGAACTGTGGCGCGGCAGCCACCAAACAGGCTCCTGCTCCGCTCAAGCTTGCGCGAGAAGGCGGTTCGCCGTGCTTCGGAAGCCTTTCCAGGGATCTTTCCGCTTCAGGATCGCGGCTACATCGGCTTCGGCGATGCGCCAGTGGTCCGCGCGGTCGATGCGGGAAAGTTCGTCCCAGCCGAGGGGCATGGCAATGCCGCCGCTGGGGCGGGCGCGGGTCGAGTAGGGTGCCACGGCCGTCGCGCCACGGCCGTTGCGGAGGTAGTCGACGAAGATGCGGCCCTTGCGGGCCTTCTTGGCCATCGTGGCGGTCAGCTGTCTCGGCGCCGAGGTCGCCAGCGCTTCGGCCACCTGTCTGGCGTAGGCCTTGGCCACGTCCCATGGGGCAGGCTCGGCTAGCGGGGCCACGACATGGATGCCCTTGCCGCCCGATAGCTTGACGAAGCTCGTCAGGCCGTCGGCTTCGAGCGCCTTGCGCGTGCTTGCCGCGGCGTCGACCAGCATCGGCCAAGTCACCCCGTCGCCCGGGTCGAGGTCGAAGATCAGCTGGTCGCAGCGCTCCACATCGGCAAGCGGGGCTCCCCAGGGATGGATCTCCAGCGTCGAGAACTGAACCAATCTCAAAAGATCGTCGAGGTCGTCGATGACGATCACCTCGTCGCCGTCGGCGAGCGTGCGCGACAGCCCGCGCGTTTCCGGCCATGGATGCTTCTGGAAGAAGGACTGGCCTTCGACCCCGTCCGGGCAGCGCAACAGCGCCAGCGGCCGTTCGAGGAGGTGGGGCGAGATGAGGGGCCACATCGCCGCGTAGTAATCGGCGAGGCGCTGCTTGGTGACGGCGCCGATCGGCCAGAGCTCCCTGTCGGGATGGGTCAGCACAACGGGCTGCGGCTCGTCCGGCCTGGCGGCCGACGCCGCCTTCAGCCGCGCGCGCGGCGACAGAGGACGCCTAGCTGCGGGCTCCTCCGGCGGTGAGGTCGCCTCGCGCTCCGGCGCCTTGCCCTTGATCGTCGCGTCGCGCATCACGGTCTCCCCGCTCTTGTCCTCGCGGATGCCCTTGTAGACTCCCTGGCGGACGAGGCCGTTAGCGGTCCACGAGGCGAAATCGACCTGCACGACCAGTTCGGGCCTGACCCAGACCACACCGCGCCGGCGCTCTTCCGGGGGCGGCTGGAAGGGCGGGGACTCGACCGTCAGCGGCTGCAGCCTCTCCATCAGCTCGGAGGTGCCCGCTTCGTCGAAGCCCGTGCCGACTCGCCCGGCATAAGCAAGCGCGCCCGGCTCGCCGGTGGCCACGATCAGCGCACCGAGGGGTCCGCGCCCGGCAGCGCGGCGCGTGAACCCGCAGACGAGGAATTCCTGCCCGCCCCGGCATTTGCATTTCAGCCAGTCGTCGCTGCGGCCCGATGCATAGGGCGCATCGACGCGCTTCGAAACGATGCCTTC